>JANYEL010000153.1 GCA_025363155.1 Moraxellaceae bacterium | reverse complement strand
TGTTGGTTGAATTGTGGGGGTTAGTTTTCTGACATCTTGTGCATCTGGGAGATGTAAAACTCTGCAACAGGAATATGGATCAATTATGGAGCGCAAACTGCTTGCAAAAGCATAGGCCGCAAGGCATTTTGTAACTGAGCCCTTATATTCGGATTAACGTGCGTGACCTCAGCTTTTAACCGACTATCTATCCGTGTCCCTATTGCCATCCGACTGTTTTTGGCGATATTGCTGACAGCGGTGACGATTACAGTCATGGGTTTATGGGTGTTGCATTTGGCGATGCAGGACGGCTTTGCATCGTATGTCACGCAGATTGAGGCCAATAAACTAGACGGTTTCGTTACTCAGTTACAACAAGATTATCAAAAAGGTGAGGGGTATTGGCCAGATTCCCAAGATAAGGAGCGCGGTGAATGGTTAAGGCATTGTTATGAAGCCTATCTGTTTTCAACGGTGCAAGGTTCAAGAGGGTCTTCATTTGAAGAAAGGCACCCAGCAATGCACGATCGGCAACCTCCGCAGATGCCTATGCACTTTGGTGACAAAGACAATCATGACAAAGGCAATCCTCCGCCTCCATTTGATAAACCGAGAGAAATGCCTTTTCTAGGAATGTCACATGCTGATGGCACATTTCGATTTGCACCGCCACGCTTTGAGCCAGATCGTTTAGATGTTGGTCGACGTTTGGGATTGTTGGATGTCCAAGGCACATTGATATCGGGTTTGGCTGCGCCGAGTAGTGCGCCAAAATTGGTATTGCGTTCGCAGCAACAGATTATTGGCTATCTCACATTGAAGCCTGGGATTGACCCGAAAGACGCGTTGTCAGCGGACTTCTTTACGCGGCAAAAGCAAGAGATCTTATGGATTGGTGTGGGTTGTTTGCTCTTGAGTGCGCTTGTTGCGGGTTTATTAGCACGGCATTTTAGAAAGCCGATCAAAAGGCTGATGACTTCTGCCGAGCATCTGATCCAAGGAGAGTTTTCATTCAGAAACTACATTCGACGATCAGATGAGTTAGGTGAATTAGGTCATAAAATGAATCAGTTGGCGGATATTTTGAGCCAACATGAATCCTCCAGGCGACAATGGGTCGCTGATACTTCACATGAGTTGCGAACGCCTGTCAGCGTGTTGCGTGCTCAAATTGAAGCCATTCAAGATGGGGTTCGTGAAGCGACGCCTCAACATTTGCAATTGATGCATCGACAGGTGCTTTCTCTGTCGCGGTTATTGAATGATGTTTATGATTTAGCGCGTGCGGATGTGGGGCAATTGGCGTGTGAACATCGCCTGATGAGGCCTTGGCAAATTGTCCGTGCTGAGAGCGAAGCCTTTAGTGAACCGATGCAGCACCAAGGATTACAGCTGGAGGTGATCGAGCCAGAAACACAACCGCAAGTGATGGGTGATCCTGATCGGATTCGCCAAATCATCGTCAATCTGCTTGAGAATAGCCGTCGTTATACCAATGCGGGCGGTACGGTTCGCTTGAGTTCAGAGCTACAAATTTTGCAAAAAGGTACTTTTTGGACGCTCTATGTTGATGATAGCCTGCCGAGTGTTTCAGATGCGGTCTTGGCACATTTGGGTGAGCGATTCTTTCGTGCGGATTCTTCTCGAACGCGAGAAACAGGCGGATCTGGTCTAGGCTTGGCGTTGTCATGTCAGGTTGCTGCCATACATGGCGGTGTAATTTTGTTTGAACACTCGCCTTTGGGTGGCTTGCGGGCAATTTTGCGTTTGCCAGTCGCGCAAAACGATCAAACGACTTAAGGTTTAGAGGAAAGAAAGTGGCCTATGTGATGGTGATTGAGGACGAAAAAGAGCTTGCGAGTTTAGTCGAAGATTATTTGCTGCATGCGGGTTTTGAAGTCGGGGTATACGGCAACGGACAAACTGCATTTGATGTGGTTTGTCATACACCACCTGATTTGATCGTGCTTGATTTGATGTTGCCAGGGCTGGATGGCATTACCATGTGCCATGCCATTCGACAGTTTTCTCAAGTTCCGATCAT
>JANYEL010000149.1 GCA_025363155.1 Moraxellaceae bacterium | reverse complement strand
CCGCTTTGACGATTTGGTTGTCCTTCACCCGAACTTCAGTCACCAGCCCTGAAACATCAGCCGCAATTTGCACCACGTTTGCACGCACACGACCATCGCGTGTCCATGGTTCGACTTTGTAGTGAACCCACAGCTTGTAAGCGACCACCAACGCAATGATAACTACAATTGCTGTAATGGAAATTCGGGTTATTTGCGCAAACTTTGTATTCATGAATGATCAACCCAAAATCGTGGAAAGAGGTTCAGCAAAGGCGGACATGATGAATGTCAGTGCGCCCCAAAGAATAATAAATAACGCGACATCTAATAAATTCTGATGTGCGACAAAACGATAAAAACCAAAAGACTGTAATGTTTTTCGGGTGAAAATATGGAGTAATGCTGCAATCGCCGCAGCAAATAAGGCCGTACTGATATAAATCCCGAAGATATTCACTTCTGCAATCATTTTGACTGCTCCGCTGACGGTGGCTGCGCGGCTAAAAAACCGTCAGCTTGAGGAAAAAGGTTACGCCGTAATCCGACACTTGCAATCAAACCATGCAAGCGTGGATCTGTTGTATATAAAGCATTTTGGTCAGATTTTGCTAATGATTTTAATTGCAATATTTCGTTGATAATTGCATCAATATCATTCATTAATTCTGGTCGCGGTGCTTGATAACCATGCCGCGTCATACTTGAAAAGTAACGCGATAGTTTTTGCATTATTTTCTTTATTTTGTCTTGAGTCTGCGGTGGCATGTCTTTGGCCGCAACCCGTAAATCTAGCATATTAAAACCAATCGGCAAGCCATTTAAGGCTTTATCAATCTTAAGTTTTTCATTTTCTTGCGCTACGGCTAAGCGTGGAATGAGTAACCCTAACCTGTCGAGCATTAGACTTGCCCAAGGCACATTTTCCTTGGGAATACTACCCGTTGCGCGCTGGGAAAGCTCTCGCCAGCCAGCTTTTAAAAGACGGTGAATGCTCACATCCAAACTAATAACTCGAATCAATAACGTGACGACGAATGCAAATAACACCCCAATAATCGCGACCATATTCCCCATAAAAAACGACACAAAATCAGTATGCGGCGATGACGTAAATCCAATGCCCGGAACAACCATCATCACAATACTCAACGCGCTAAGCATGGTCACTGGATTCGACAGATAAATCCCGCAAAGCATCATCAGTGGAAATAAGGATAATGCCATCATGGGAAAACTATCAATCGCAGGGAAAATGGCAAAGACGTACAACAGTGCAATTGGAAATGCCGTCACTGTCGCTTTTAATATCTTCTTTTGCATCAGGGTTGGATCATCGCTGGTCGCAAAGATACAGCACATCACAGCGGTCAGCCCAATCGCGGTACCACCTTGAGTCCATTCGGTCATCATCACAAATGACGCACAGGCTAATATGGCGAGCATCGCGGTAAATGCCGAATATGCTGCCATGCCACGATCAATGTGAAGTGGTCTTTTTCGGTTGATTGAAATGATTGATTTCAGCATTGGACGCGGTTTGGCATGGGGTTCAAGGCTTGCAGCATATAGAGCCAAGCTATCTGCCCAAACTTCGATTAAATCAATTAGTCGAGTGACTAGATTCAACTCCAAAATATCGCGCCATGATGTCGATGCCGCGTGCATCACGGCAATTGAACGACATTGATCAATCAGTGCCGTAATGCGCTGCTGCTCTACGCCATTGGTGCGTTCAATGAGTTGTTTATTGATAGCAGTATTTTTAATGTCTAAGTCAGTGATCCATGTCTTCACATCATTAACAAGTTGCTCTGTTATGCGCGGAATGCCGCCGCTATTGCGGAGTGCTTGCAAGCGATCTTCGACGGCATACAATAATGGTAAAAGACTAATCATCCGCTCTTCTAAAGCACGAATTGAGTTGATGTATTGCCGTGATGCAATAACTTCAAATCGAAAATTTGTGCCCAACAACGTGAGTTCAGTTAAATCTAATGCAATGCGCCGCCTTGCTCGAATTGCAGCGATTTCTGGTTCTGATTC
>JANYEL010000145.1 GCA_025363155.1 Moraxellaceae bacterium | reverse complement strand
GGCTATGTCTGCGTTAACAGTTGAAATGGATTATTTTTAGCCAAAGCAACTGTTAGCGCAATTTCTGGAGTTAGAGTTTTTCCCCAACGCTCCAAAAACCTTCGCCATCCCAAATAATTCTCCAGATACTTAGTCGCCACGCCATGAAATCGAAACATCCACTCTTTGAGGCGACTATCATACGCATTCACATTCTGGATATGGTACGCACCTGAAACAACTCGTATTTTCTTACTCAAGTTGACTGCATGATGCGTCAGACCTAAGTGCTGCGCAGCCATTCGATATGGCGCAGCTCCATCACTACACAATACGGCATCTCGCGCTAATGTCGATTTCAGTAATGGCTCTATCGAATCTGTATTGGCAATCTGAAGCTTAAAGTCTGTTGTCACGCCTTGACGATCACGTATTACCAACACAGGCACTTTCTCTGTTCCTGTACCCACCTCATGTGTCATATGCCCTCGCTTATGTGCAAGACGAGGTAACTTTCTTTGTCCTTTGAATGATTTAGCAAAGAATGTCTCATCAGCTTCTACAATCCCAGAAAGTTGCTCAGGTTTGCTGTGATTCGGCAATTCTAAAAATCTGTGCCTCCAGCGAAAACTCGTATCTTTGTGAATTTGACACCGTGCTGCTGCTTTGCGAACAGTGAGTCCTTCAATCAAGGCTTGGCTGTAAACAAGCCAGCGTTCTTTGAGTCGCAGCCGTGCTAAAGGCGTATTCGAGAGCTGTGTATAGGTATGTCCACAGGAGCGACAACGATAACGTTGTAACCCAGCTTGTCGTCCCCAGCGATAAGGATGTGGCTCACCGCAAGCTGAACAAATCGGTGGATTATTTTTCTCAATAACTTGAATGGTTTGGTTCTGAGAGTCAGGGTGCTGGAGTAAGTTTAGTAACAAACTCAGCTGCCCTCGACTCAGTGTCTTAAGGCTGATTAGCCAGTTATTAAAGTCCGAGTGCTTCATGATATTTAGCCTCCCGTCTATTTTATAACCAGTATAAACCTTATTTTATTTTTCAACTGTTAACGCAGACATAGCTAGGTGCAAGCACATCAAAATCCACGCCATCCCATTGCCAATGTTGACCGCTCGTGCAAGGTTCTGTTTTCACATTTAATAGCGATTTACTACTCATTAATGAATCCACCATCAATCGTGAGAGAACTGCCATTGCCCCGCCACTGTGCTCATAATCAGCATGACTAATCATCATTTTATCCAAATGAAACACATCTGCTGCAGATAGTGCTGGCAACACCACTCGCTCGCCCATCCCCTCGCGCGCTTCAGCTTTCTTTGCGCCTGCATCGTAAAGTATGGCGTGATTCGCGGTCTGAATAAACACAGCCAAACCCTGTCCCACATCCAAAACTTGAACACGTACAGGTGCATCATGGACATAACCAAATAAAGGCTTTGCACCCATCAAGGCAAACACACTCGGCAATAGGCAGGGAATAATCAGCACGCGTGAAAAGCTTCCTCGAGGCACTAACCAAATTAACACAGCAATCGACAGCCCAATCAACATGACAGGCGTCAACGCATCATAGAAAATCATTAATGGCAATTTCAGCAACAACCCATGCAACTGCTCTAACAACCACGCCGCCAGAATCCAAATCGCATCGGCAAGTCCTGTCCAGATTGGCCAGACCATTAACGCAATCAACCCCAATGGCACAACCAACAAGCCAATTAACGGAATAGCAATCAAGTTCACCACAATCGAAAATAACGGAATTTGATGAAAAAATGCCAACGTTACAGGAATCAATAAAACAAACATCGCCGTTTGTAATTTGAACAGTTGTTTGACTACTTGAATGGCTCTTTGAATTGGTGTGCCCACTGGCAATGGCTGCCGAACCAAACTGACCAAAATTGTTGTTGCCACAAACGATAACCACAAACCACTCTGATAAATCGCCAACGGATCAATCAACAAACTGGTTGCCAAGGCAATGAGCAAAATCAAGAACGTCGACCATTGCCGACCAAAAAGTGTCAGTGCGATTGAAATGCCAACCATCAACACCGTCCGTTGAGCAGGCACACCCCAACCCGCCAAGAGTGCATAGCTTAGAACGACCAACATCACGATGGGTAGTAAGATAAATTTTCGAGGAATACGCAGGTAAATCAGCGGCGTTAAATTCAATAACTTCTGAATGAACCAAGTCACCATGAGTGCTGCAAAAACCACATGTGGACCAGAGATCGCCATTAAATGGCTAATGCCTGCTTGCTGATATAACTGGCGCACATCGGGATCAATCAAAGCTCGATCACCTGTCAGCAACCCTAATAGCACCGCTCGTGCTGGTGAATCTAAAGCTGCAATATGATCTCGTAGATCATTGCGAAAACGGTCAACGTGATCCAACAAAACACGCCAACCACCTGCATTTGCATTCACCAACACTGCTGACTCTAATGAACCTGTTGCTCCAATATGCTCAGTCAGCAACCACAGCTCTTGATCAAATGCCGCTGGTGAAGCAATCCCATGCGGCGGCGCCAATTTCACAGTGACTTGCCAAAGTTCACCTGCATGCAAATTGGCGATTGGACGTCTTTGTTCAGCATTGACCGCGAACTTCGGATAAAGCAGCCACCGCTTTGGCAAACCAGCTACTTCATCAACACGCTCAACCACTTGTCGCCAATTTTCATCAACGCCATCACTCATCCCGATCACACGCACAACAGCACTCACCGTTTGCGGAGTTTGCAAACGGTCACGTAAGGCATTGGTCATCGTATATTTCGCTTCAGCCAATCCCACGGCAAAAGCGACGCAGGCACCCAATCCGCAATACAAGATCTGACGCTGATATTGAGAACGACGAGCGATCATCCAAGCGACGAACATGGTTAACAAAGCAACACACGACCAAACCCATACATAATTACTGGTCATATTGACCGCTGCCGCCATGACACCTACGATGAAAGCCGCTAGAATCCAAGCCAAGACGTTGGGTTTCGCTTTGGAGCGATCGCCATGATGAGTATTTTTTCGATGATGAAAACGACTGGTCAACGTGTATCCTATGATGATTATTGTTATGTTTTAATGTTTGAGGCGATTTGTGCATAGATACCACAACATTTCAATCGCCAATTTTTATATAGAAACTTAGACTTCAACAAGAGCGATATGCCCAAAAAATTTATTCAACGCCACATGCCCAAGCCAGAACATATTATCAATCTTCCGGGTATGCATCGTCTTGGTGATCGAATTACGGAACCCAATCTTTGGCATATTAACCGAAGATCAATTTCAGGCGCAGTGTTTTGGGGCATTATCTGTGCATGGATTCCATTTCCATCACAAATGCTCATCGCCGCATTTTGCGCCATCGTTTTTCGGGTCAATCTTCCACTTAGTATTGCGCTGACATGGGTCACTAATCCATTTACATTGATTCCAATTTTCTATTCAAGCTATTGTTTAGGCTCAGTGATCTTTGGAATTCCGCTACTCGATATTTCGCAGATCAAAATCATAGTCGTGCACCTCACCACCAGTATGTTCGGTGAAACATCTCGGTCGCTGTCCTCTTACGGATTTGTCTTTGATTTTAGAGCACTCTTGGTCGGATTAGTCGTCGAGGCGCTTGTCGTAGCGACATTAGCAAAGTTTATTGTTCAATGGTTATGGCGTTGGCATGTCATTCGCGAGTTGCGTATCCGCCAAGAGAAACGTAAGAATATTAATAAGTAAAATATATGTTCTATCTCCCTCCCCTGGGGGGGATGAGCTATGATCAGCAAAGCAACGCTTCGCCCTAGCGCAAGACGAAGCGTTAGCGAAGTGTGGGATGAGTTCTTTTAGAATCAACATCAAAAGCACCCCAATCTAAATCCTTCCCCTCAGAGGAAGACTTCAAAGCAACAGCTCAGCCCTTAATCTACCCCAACCAACGTCCATCTTGCATATGCATCACGCGATCCGCTGCGCCTGCTAGCGTTTCATCATGGGTCACGACTAACAGCGCCATACCTAAATCACGACGCAGCTCGCCAAGTAACACCAAAATATCACTTGCCGTTTTACGATCCAAATTCCCCGTTGGCTCATCCGCAAGCACGACTGCTGGACGCGTGACTAATGCCCGAGCCAATGCCACACGCTGACGCTCACCACCGGATAACTCGCCTGGCTTGTGATCCAAGCGATGGCCTAAACCCACCCGTTTCAACAAATCAATAGCACGCTCTCGCGCATCATCGACACTCATCTCGCGGCGAAATAATAACGGCATTGTGACGTTTTCAATGGCGTCGAATTCAGGCAATAAATGATGAAACTGATAAACAAAACCCAGTGAACGATTACGGACTTCGCCGCGCTTGGTTTCATTCATACTGCTTAGTAATTCACCGCGCACACGAACTTCACCCGTTGTCGGTAAATCCAAACCGCCCAGCAAATGCAATAAAGTACTTTTGCCTGAACCACTCGAACCGACAATAGAAACGAACTCACCCGCCTCAACTGACAACTCCAAACCATGCAAAATCGTCACATGATTTTTGCCTTCATTAAACGTTTTGGACAAATTAGATGCCGACAAAACGGGGGTGCCACGATGGTCTGCTTGATTCGAATTCAATTCATTTACCTTCTGTACGGATGCGTTTAACGTGGTACTGCTCGGAGCTAAATCACTCATAGCGTAACGCCTCCGCAGGTTGGATACGTGCGGCGCGACGCGCTGGATAAATGGTTGCGAGGAAACTTAAAACCAATGACACACCAACCACCAACGCCACATCCTGCCAACGCAATTGTGATGGCAAATAATTGACAAAATACGCATCAAATAAATGCAAACCAAATGCAGTATTAATCCAAGCCATGAACGGGCTAATGCCTAAAGCTGCACCAATCCCCAACAGCGCACCTGTCAACGTACCAAATGCCCCAATCACAATGCCCTGCACCATGAAAATTCGGGTGATTGTTTTTGGCGAAGCACCCAATGTGCGTAAAATTGCAATATCAGACTTTTTATCCGTGACAACCATCACCAGACTAGAAACAATATTAAATGCAGCAACCAACACGATCAGAAACAGCAATAAACTGACCATCGCTTTTTCCATCTGAATGGCGTTAAACAGATTGCCTTGAGTCTGAGTCCAATCGGATGCATAAAAATTATTCGGCAATTCGGCCGCAAAATCACTGGACACTTCACGTGCCGCAAACAAATCATCCAGCTTCAAACGCACACCTTGCGCGCCGTCAGGCTGACGCAACAACTTTGCTGCATCATTCAGTGCGATATAACCCAAACTCGAGTCCACTTCCGCACCCACGCTAAAAATTCCAACGATCGTAAATCGTTTAAAACGCGGCACGACACCCGCAGGCGAAGCTGTCGCTTCAGGCAACACCAACGTGACCTTGTCGCCTTGCTGCAAGCCGAGATTATCCGCCATGGTTTGACCCAACACGATGCCGAACTCACCATCAACCAAACCATCTAACGACCCTGAAGTCATATGATTTTGGATAATAGAAACTTTCTTTTCGAGATTTGGCTCAATACCACTAATCACAATCCCTGCGACTTGTCCTTGCGCCGTCAACATGCCTTGTACTTGGGTGAATGGCGCAGCGCCAACCACGTGAGGCTGTTTTTCTGCTTTTGCAACGAGCAAACGCCAATCAGTAATAATCTGATTCGATGACACTGTCGCTTGCGGGATCATGCCCAAAATTCTAGTTTTCAGCTCGCGATCAAAGCCATTCATCACCGATAGAACTGTGATAAGTACAGCCACACCCAGCATCAAACCGATGATCGAAACCAATGCAATAAAGGAAATAAAATGATTGCTCCGTCTGGCGCGGGTATAACGCAGACCAACGAACAACGAGACGGGTTTAAACATAGACAAGTCCAAGCAACAAAATAGAAAACAAGATAGACAATCGTTTAGATGACAACAAAAAATTAAAATTATTCATCAAAACAGTGGCTAGCATACCTGATAGATAGACCAAAATTGTATGAGTTCATTATGACAAATGGAGAGTCTAAACAGCTATTCATACAGAATGATAATTTTGCACACAAAATCGCCTGAAGTTGTTTGATATTTGGCAATAAACACTCGATAATGGATACACGTATTCTTGTTTTCCTAAATCTCGAATACGCTACAACAATCAAAATAGCAATGAATCGCAATGAGGCGATGTGACATCATCAATAGACAAGGATAGACCATGGAAGCGCGCCATCTCGACGATCATAGCCACTCAGATGACCGAATCTTAGATGATCATGCGGAGCGTCGTTTGCTCTCTCGCATTAACGATTCCATGCGTATTAACTATCAATTGATCACTCGCACCAGCGCAATGAAAGATCCTTACGATTCTGAATTCGCACTGCCTCGCTATTTCTTATTACTTGCTGAATTAGATGAAATTGAAACCGTTCAGAAACTCACTCTTGAAAGTCTAGAGACAGAACAACCTGCGATTGCACGTGTTCTCCAGCTTATGAATCAAAAAATTTCACTGCTCACAGGTTCAATGTACGACAGTATGGTTGAATCCCTGTTACCAACGCCGACACGAGTCAATATTTCAGAAAGTGGCTTGTCGTTTTATGCGCGAGATCGCATCCAACCTGGTTCGCATATCCATATGACTTTGAGTCATCCAAATAATGATTTCCATTTAGCTGCTACCGCACGCACGGTTTACTCTGAAGATGAAGATTTAGAAGGGTTTCGCACGGGCGCTTATTTTATCAGTCTGCATCCACACGATCGCGCCAAACTCGCAGAATGCATCACCCAGAAGACTAAAGACGATGCACATTTGCATGAATACGAGCTACCAGATACGTTTAAACCAGAATAAGCACACTTCCTTACAGAACCCGATTAAACATATTTAATCAATACAATAAAAAAGCAGCTCAAATGAGCTGCTTTTTTATATGGAGAACTATTTTTAGCAGAACTTAAGGTTACCGTAGCAGTTTTGTTTTGGGGTTTGCGCCGCCAAAACCAGATTCTTTAACGGGAATGGAACTGAATTCCCCGCCAAATCTACTTGACCCACGTTAATAGTACCGCCCAAACAACTTAGCAGACCAAACGTTCCGCAACTGATTGGATTATCATACAGATACTGACTCGTGATCCCCAATACGTTCTGCAAAACTGGGACAGTAATTGAGACTGGCAATGTAGGCGTGATACTACCAATATTAACCGTATCACCAAAGCCCATCCACCAGCCTCGCTTCGCAATATTACAATTAGCGTTTCCTAATGTCGCCCCGCCTGAGCAGGTAGAACCAGGCCAATAGACATCAGTACTTTGCAGTGACAACGAAACAGGGTTATCAACCGTAATATTGTGAATGTAGGACAACGCTTCTTGGACTTGTAGGTCAACTTTCAAATTGGAAATATATGATTGACCATTATTTGGAATATTTTCCGCGAGGTTCAACCCGATTGCATTTGCGGTCATTTGACCATACAGATAAATATTCGATACATCTCCTGTACCTGTCAACGCAATACTTTTCACCCGAGACGAGTTAATGGTAGTCGGATTCGAAGTCAACGCGACAGAGGTTGCTGGCAAGACCAAATCATAATTGGTTGAGGTAAAATTCGTACATCCAAAGAAACAACTGGTGCCGATGTTATAAATTCTACCTGTGATTGGCGTATTAGTGCCGACTGTAGCATTACCAGGACCAGGAACTGGCGAGCCATTAGCTGGTGCAGGCGTATTCGCACCATTATAGGAAATAATCTGTTGCGCTGTCATAGCAGTACCAGTAGAAGATGCAACCTTCATAAAACCACTGAGCGCGTTAATGCCGACACCTGTCGGATCTGTTGCTGAGTTATTTAAGCTCGCAGGATTATCTGTCCCAGCAGTCAGCAACCCAATAACACGCTGTGCACCCAGATTAAAACCTACCAGTTGGCGTGTAGCAAGCACAGTTGGATTTTTAATCGCCAATTGGAAGAATGGGTTCTGTAGAACCGCATCTGTCGCCGCACGTGCAGTTCCTACCGCATAATGTCCAGGACCTACACCGCCATCAGGATTCCCACTTAACCCTAAGTTATTAATATCGATATCACAACCATTAGCGCCGTTTGCACCACCACAGCCGAGCTGTAGATGTTGAATATTCGTATTAAGTTCTACGGTACCATTCAAGCCTAATGTAAAAAAGCCGAAATCTGTTGGACTATTTGCCGCACCAGAAGGCGCAACATAGTTTGTAAAAAAAGCCGCTTGTCCAGTTTCGTTACCTAATACTTCATCAGTAAGCGGTGTTAGCGCAAAAGCTGAAGCCGTCATCAGGTTCATTGCACCAAACAATGAAGTGAGATATAGGCTTTTGTTTCGCTTGTTGATCATGTTCATATTTGACTCCCACTAACCACGCTGAAACTGTGACATATTAAGGTTAAATTCCATTTCATTTGACTGATGATCACATAACAAATTTCAGTTAAATGCCTCTCATATTTTCTTCAAAGCAACACTTAACTGATTATATGTCGAGATAACATAATCAAAAAGTAACAGGTTTCAGTATAACGGTACTGATTACTTGTCCACCCGTTACGACAAACTTACCTAACGGCTGTGCAGTAGCTGTATTACTGTCTGCATAGAAATTCAGAGTTCCAAGCAACTCTTGGCCCTGTACTCTCTGCGGGTTAATATTAAGGGTTGTGGCAAATGTACCCGAGTTTCCTTGAGCATAAATGTATGTTCCTGGCGTAGACCCTGATGGAGCAGCTAACTGTATCCGTCCAGTCAAACCATCAAGTCCCAATGTGGCACCATCACCAGTCGCCGTACAACCAACTGTCGTACAAGGCTGACTTAGACGAAGGAAACTCGTACCCGTACCTGGCACACCAGTCGATGTAGGCGTCCCTGCCAAAGTGATATCTGCTCCAATCCCAAGAGCACCATTCGCATTGGTATATAAAGAAATGGCATTTGTGGCAGAGCCTGACAAGCCGTTAATTAACGCACTCATATTAAATAAAGTGTCGGTATTTGCTGTGCTTGCAAATGTCTCAAATGGTGTTCCAGCCTTAAAAGGAGCTGCTGGGGCGCCAGCGGTCCCTGGTTCAGCACCCGGTAAATAACCCACTGCAAAACCTGCTTTCATTGCAAAAAGCAAATGCTTGAGCGAAATGTTGATACAGTTATTGACACAGATCGCTGTTGTTGCATTAGTTAAAGTAATCGCACCATCTGCCTGTAAGAACATATCGAGATTACGCAAACCGATATATTGTTTATTGGCTGTATCCGCTAGAAACAAACTGGTGGTTTTTACATCAGTAGTAGCGCCTGTACCAGTTTCGCCAGTCTGTCCGTTGGAACCTGTTGTTGCTACAGCCAAAGAGTAACCAATAGAATTCGCCTGACCACTGATCGCAAGGTTTGCATTGACATTATTCAGCACGGGCATCAAAGCAAAACCCGCAGTTGGTGTTGTATTCGATGTAGCAACACCTGTCGCTTTATTATATGCAGTTCCCAAGTTCGTTACACGACCCACATTCGTCTGGTAAAAATAAGTCTGTAATGGGACAGATTGAAGATTCAATCCGCGCACAGCCAAAAGTACACTGTCGTCTGCAAGTTGAGTATCAACTGATTTTAACTGAGTAAAAGCATTAGCCGCATTTAAACCAAAGAAGTTAACTGTATTGGTCGTTGCTGACGTAAATGCCGCCTGTGTTGGCATCGGTAAATCAACATTACTAATGAGATTCAGGTATATATTTCCACTATCAAACAGGGGATCTGTCCCAGTCATAACGTTTGAGAAACCGATGAAGTCGGTGATTTGAATACCATAACCCAACGTTGGCGATGCGCCGCTAAACTCTAACTGAAAGCCTGGTCCCGTTCCTGCAGCTGTTAATGCACCCGATTGAACTTTACCAGTCAATCTAGCAACAATCCCTTGATTACCCACAACGCTGCCGATGGAGTCTTCATTCGCACCCGAACCTTTGGTGCCGCGCACATAGACTTGAGTATTCAACAAATTACCAGACATCCCGAGACGCACCAATGCACCCGCAGTTGACGAGTTATATGTTGAGCTTGTTCCAGATTGCAGCATCAAAGAGGCTTGTAAGCCTGAACGCGCAGCGTTTGCGGCAATGAAGGCAACATCCCCACTAAATCGTAAACCATCTGTCGCATCAATCCAAATTTTTCCATTTGCACTGATGTTAGCGCGGATATCTGCACCCACGATCTGATTGCCGTTTGAACTAAAGAAAGTATTCGCACCATCAATTAACAGCGTTACTTTTGCTGTACCAGCACTGTTAAACAAACCATTGGTTGTTTCCAAGGTGAATGAGGTTGGATTCGTGGTCTGGAATGCAAAACCAACATCTGTTGCTCCACCGTTTCCATAAGCTAATGGATTATTGGCACAGCTTACGGTAGAAGCACAAATCTCTAGCCTTGGCGCGGCCAGCAAAAAAGGTGAAGAAACATTTAGATTCAGACTTAACGCCGGCGTAGTCCCACTAGAACCCACATTAATTTGTGCAGTGGCATTCAGTTTTGTGCCACCATTTGGTTTTAATGACGCATTGGTGAGCTGTAACTGCTTGGTCGTACCGCTTGTGTCAATCTGATCTTGCCAGTATAAATTACCAAACGACAGACTATCTGCTTGGATACTAATCGCAACCCCATCGGAACCTGTGGTATCACTCATCGCACGTTCATCCATGGACTCCATCGCATATGCGGTATGTCCAAATGTAAATGCACCGAGCAACAACATGATTGAGCTTGAGAGCCTAGATAAAGGCAATTTCCGCTGTACCCCTGAATCAGCGAGTGCTATACGCTTACTTTGCGAAGACATATAACGTTCCTCCGACATTCAGGTTGCCATTTATTTGCACGCCCATTAAGCCCGTTTCTTTCCCAGTGTCATTCAGAAAAGTTGAATAATAAGGACTTCCTGATGCAGTACTTTGATATACCGAATTCTTATAATAAGAAGCTTGATCATTTGCCGCATTAATTGTCGGCGTTAATACGCCTGCGCTGGTGATTTCAGGCTGCAGACCTAGCGTAAAACCCAGATTTCTGATTTTTATCTGGCTAGCTTGGCCATTTGCCACACTTGGAAACGCAATATTAATTGCAATCGCCGATTGATTCACCTGAGTACCCGTAGCCCCGATAGGACCACCAACACTCTGATCAGCCAAATTAGCGCCATAAAGTAGAATTTGAGGGATATGAATATAACCATTCAAGCCTTTCAACAGCAGCCAACTTGAGACTTGATTAAATTGCACACCTAAGCGGCAATAAACAAGATTAGCGCCAGTACAAGTAATCGCACCCGCATTATCCTTTCCAACACTAGCATCTTGGTTGATGCGCATTTCCAAATCAACCAATACACCCACTTGCTGACCATCAACCGAAGATAAATCCTCGTTGCTCATAGGTGCCAAATTTGCTTGTGCTGTCATTGCCATACACATCAACGGCAAGGAAAGTAAATGAACAGGATTGAACGCTGCTATAAAGTCTCGGAAATATGACCGATTAACAACCATAACCATATCTCCCTATAAGCCAGTTAACGTCATTTTCATGTGGTTAATCATCAGTCCACTGATGGCTGCCGAACCCACGTTAACCGTAGCTCCTGCTGCACCAGGCGCTTTAAAAGTAACACCATTCACATTAAGCCCAGCCACCGTTGCTGCAGAAGGCGCTGTGCATGAAGCGCCAGTGCCGCATGTGTACTGTGCATCCGCGTAACCTGGATAGATCCAATTACCACTAGGCGCCTGAACAGCAGCAGCGGTATCATTAATATAAACATCCCCAGCTTTAATCGTGCCATGTGACGCAGTGTCTGCACAGAAATTAGACGAACAAATACCTGCATTTACACCCTGATCCGACGGCTTCAGTCCACCCGAGGAACTATCACCACCATCCGTCGGGTTAGTCGTACCGTAGTTAATATAGAATTGGTTATATGCAGCTGACGCATTCGGGATACGACCCAATTCAAGCGTCACGTTTGCTGAAGTCGCAGAATTGTTCACTGCTGATAGCACTAAAGGTTGAAAGTTCAATCGACCAAGCGGTAGATTGATATCAAGGTTCTGGAGATAAAGCCCCTCATAATCATCAAACTTACCAATCCCGCCTGGCTGGGAAACACCCAAGCGTAAGACGCCGGCATTCTGACTATTCATGCGTAAAACACCCGTCAAACCCAAGGTACAAGTTAATGAAGTCGCTCCACTTCCACAGTTGGCTGTATTATTAGTCCCAGCAAACGCGGGCGTCGGAAAGACATTAAATTGAGTACCATTGATTCCAAAACCATCCCAAATCGCCTGCAGCTGTAAAGCTGGACCCGCTGGAGCCGCTGGAATAGAAACATCTGCAGAATCGGTATTCACATTAGGCGTTGCTTTATTACCACTATACTGCATAAAGTTCGCCCACATCCCTAGTCGAATATTATTCGCACTATAGGAAAGGCTTGTCGAATCTTTTGTCACCACTTTCGGCGCCGCAATAATAAGATAAGGAACCGTTGGCGTAGATATCCCGTCCAAACCTACAGCACTTGAGGAACTCACATAAAGTCGAAAAGGGTCAGCCGCCGTGCCCCAATTAATCCCCGTACCCGCAGCATTAAATAACTTACTATGTGCCGCCGCACCTGTTGAAGCAACGTTTGGAACAACAACACTACCCGCATCCAAGCCACCTACCGCTGTAGCATTGGTTGTTAAGTTATCATTCTGAGATATAGATAAACCGTACAAATATACGTCCGTCTTATTGGCAACTCCCCCACCTACACCTGTAACAGGACCAACAGGACTTAAATAGATATAGCTACCATAGTAGCCAGGATCACCCACAGCAGTAGCAGATCCAAGACTAGTACAAGCAGCAGTCAACCCACTCGCATTAGTACACGCACCAAAAGATCCAAGAATCGGAGTTGCAACACTATTATCACCCGCTATAGATGGCATCTGTAACGCAAAGTTATTTGCAAAATAAGCAATCCCTTCGCCAGTAGCACTACTGAGTTCAGCATCACTGATTGATTCGAGCGCATGCGCAGGCGTAACCATCGCAGCTGACAATAAAGTCAACGCAAGCGAAAGGGCCTTCAGCTTGTGGCGAGACTCTAAATGAGTCACCTGAGAAATAAACAGTTCAGTCATCGCATACTCCATTTTGCAGCGCAACCTAGCTTGGGCTACGAAACATATATTCATTCGTCCATTTACCATCTGTCCGCTCAATTGTCAGACAAAGCATTCTTATTCTTCAACCACTTCAATCCTGATGCACGCAGCTCACGCACATCTTAGTATTATGATTAGTTTTAGGAAAAATGCAAAAGCAGTAATGTAAAATCATCAAAAGAAAGCTATAAAATAAACTTATTATTAATTCATAACAACAACTTAAATCGAAATCAATAAAATCTACCGTTGGTCGGACAAAATACAAGAATCGCACAAAAGATTGCAAACCTATAATACAAGTAAGCCATGAAAGACAGCGTTTGTCAGTCATGGCTTACAAGTTGTCCGACAGCTTAATCACGTCGGCATTAAGCATCCGATTGCAGGGATCGGTTGCTTAAGCTTTAGGCAACGTCACCCCTCGTTGCCCTTGATATTTACCACCGCGATCCTTGTATGAAACTTCACACACCTCATCAGATTGGAAGAACAACATCTGTGCAACACCTTCACCTGCATAGATTTTTGCAGGTAGATTAGTGGTATTTGAGAACTCTAGTGTGACATGACCTTCCCACTCAGGCTCAAGGGGCGTCACATTGACGATAATGCCGCAGCGTGCATAGGTGGATTTACCCAAGCAAATCGTCAGCACGTCACGTGGAATACGAAAAAACTCAACCGTGCGAGCCAACGCAAACGAGTTCGGCGGAATAATGCAAACGTCCGCCTCAATATCGACAAAGCTTTTCTCATCAAAATGCTTAGGATCAACCGTGACCGAATGGATATTGGTAAATACTTTAAATTCGCGCGCACAACGCACATCATAGCCGTAACTTGAGACGCCATAAGAGATCACTTTCTCATTATTTGCGTCATAACGGACTTGTCCTTCAGCATACGGCTCAATCATGCCGTGCTTTTCACTCATTTCACGAATCCAACGATCTGATTTAATTGCCATAACTCTATTAACCACTCTTAAAATAATAAATTTCTAAATAATTGACAGCAT
>JANYEL010000061.1 GCA_025363155.1 Moraxellaceae bacterium | reverse complement strand
AAATCATCAATTTGGCAGAAAAGTTCGGTAATATTGTCCATGGAAAGGCTCTTGGTGATTTAGATTTTGTCTTGAGAACCAAAACCTTACATCATTCTTGAGCCTTTCTCTATTTACTTTTCTTATCCCGAACTCAGGTTATTTATCTAGATATCTATAAAAAATTACTACCTCATGATATTTATGCTACATATCCATTACCAGATGATTTTCGTATTGAAAGACTTCAAAAAGTTAATCGCTTTATTGAGTTTGTTGGATGTAACTCGCATAGTGAACCAGAAATAACAAGATTCTTATCAGATGAAGATTTTAAGTTTATTTTGAAAATGAGATTTTCCGCTAAAGAAATTTATTCAGAAAAAATATGCGAATGGCAAAGTTCAGACAAAAAAGCAATTAAGCCCGATTTTTTTGTTGTTGGTACCGATGGGTTTGCGGATATTGTTGAGTTTAAACTTCCCTTTTTAAGACAAAAAGCTGTTGTTGGCTCATCAAATCGCGAAACATTTTCAGCTCAAATAAACTCTTATATATCGCAAACACGAGTTTATAGAGAGTATTTTGATGATCCAAATAACAGAAATCATATTAAGACAAAGTACGAATTTAATGTTTATAAGCCGAAACGTTATTTAGTAGTCGGGAGGCGCTGGGAACTTAACAGTGAAGAGTGGAGATCTATAGCTGCAGACTTTCATGACTTAGTGATTCTAACGTATGATGACTTGATTGATGGAGTTGTTACGCAGTTTTATAATTAAACCTAACGTTTAATCACTTTTTATGCCTCACCGTCACCTTTAACCCCACAGGTTTCGTCGCAATCCACGCCGCAAACTTCGCAATTTCAGGATGAGCAGCCAACGCCTCAACCGTGTTGTACTGCTGCATCAACGTCGCATTATCCAACAACGCATGCACTTGTGAATGACACGGACGACACAACAACGCAATCCGAAACAACATCTCGTCTTTCTCAAAAAAACGCTGCGTCCGACCCTTGTTATGTCGCGATTGCGGAATCAAATGATGCCGCGTCAACGGCAACTGTGTGCGCCCACATAACTCACACGCCGCCTCACTCGCGCCGACTTCCTGCTCTCGCTCATCGCGTTCTGTGACTGATCTGTTCATGGTTAATAGGTGCATCGTTTGTCATTCAGACTTATTATGTCATGAATTCAGATCGCTAAAAAGCTCAGTACAACTGGCAAACAGATTCACTCCCCATTTCTTCACAGTTGGAATCGCATCATGTTTAAGAACCTTAAAAACAATTCGACTTTTGCCCGCTTCTGGCTGAATGCCTACGTACCGTATTTCGGCGCAGGCATCCGCACCACCGAATTGGACTTAGATGCAGGCATCGTACAAATCGAAATGCCACTGACTGCACTCAACAAAAACGCCGTCGGCACTCAATTTGGCGGTAGTTTATACGCCATGATCGACCCGTTTTATATGCTGCTGTTACTGCATAAATTAG
Source organism: Moraxellaceae bacterium (assembly GCA_025363155.1). Lineage (GTDB taxonomy): Bacteria > Pseudomonadota > Gammaproteobacteria > Pseudomonadales > Moraxellaceae > Aquirhabdus. The sequence continues at coordinate 16,606 of JANYEL010000061.1, read as the reverse complement.
GCACAGACCATGTGGTGTGGGATAAAGCAGCAAGCATTGACTTCATTTCACCGGGTCGTGGTCGCGTGACTGCCCGCATTGAATTACCGAATGAAGAAGTAGAGTTGATTCGTGGACTTGCGGCAAATAATGAACCTGTGTTGCGTACTTACCCAATTGAAATCTTCGGTGAAGATGGCAAGATCGTCGCTCGTATTGAAAAAGTGTTGTATATCAGACGCAAAAAAGGCGTTTAAATAAATTTAAGCTCACTGAGCGGAGTCGAAGTGATTTCCTTTTGCGTTTCACCGCACATTTCGACTCCGCTCAAGGAGCTATTTAGGTATGAAAAAATGCTTTGCCCCTTCAAGGGGAAGGTCGGGATGGGGATGGTTTTAAAGTCAAAATCACCCCCCTTTTAAATCTTCCCCCTGAGATGCACTGCTTCGCAAGACGTAGCGCAGTGAAGTGGGGGAAGACTTCAAAGCACTTAAGTCGTCGTAGTATTCACAATTGGACTGACGCTCTTTTCACCGCACAACACGATTAATAGGTTACTGACCAAAGCCGCACGACGATCAGCATCAAGCGTCACCGTGCCTTTGGTTTCCAAGCGTTGCAACGCCATTTCAACCATGCCCACCGCGCCATCGACAATCTGACGACGTGCAGCAATCATTGCAGCGGCTTGCTGACGCTGAAGCATCGCTTGGGCAATTTCAGGTGCATACGCCAGATGACTAATGCGCGCTTCGGTCACGATCACACCCGCACGCGCTAACCGTGCATTGAGTTCCTGTTCCAAATATTCATTGATCAAGCCAGTACTATCGCGCAATGTTACTTCGGCTTGGTCATCTTCGCCGTGATCGTAAGCATACGAACTTGCAAGCTTACGCACCGCCGCTTCCGACTGAATATTCACAAATACCCCGTAATCATCCACATCAAAAGTCGCACGCGCTGTGTCATCCACCTGCCAAACCACCACCGCGGCGATCTCAATTGGATTACCGCTTTTGTCATTGACCTTAAGCGCTAGGCCATTCAAATTACGTGCGCGAAGACTGATTTTTTGTTTGCTATAAAACGGATTGACCCAACGTAAACCGCTTTTTTTCATCGTCCCCATGTAGGTGCCGAGAAACATGGTAATCACCGCTTCATTCGGCGCAATCACAGACATGCCTTTAAAAATCAACATGCTAATGACAAATAAAGTAATTGAAAGCGCAGTCGGCACTTGAGCTTGAATAAACGATTGCGCAGCAAAAGCAAGCAACACTAGCGCCACGACCAGTAACGCATAGCCGCTGATTTGAACCAATAATGGTTTTTCAACCACAGAGGTTTTTGAAATTGGATGATTAGTAATTGCCATTCTCTACTTCCCTATTTTAAATGTCGCTTATTTGAAATCGAATGTGTAATTTTTATTCATAGTGACATAGTCGCCTGACTCAAACTCCAAGCCCTTAAGAATAAAAATTAAATTATTTTCAAACTCAGGATTTCCCAACTCACTCGCATCAATATTTACAGCGGTCACTTGTCCAAAACTATTAATCATCAAATGAACGGTGACTTTGCCCTGCATTTTCGGCGCGGATAATTTTGCTCGCATAAATGCATTATTGATTTCAGGCTTCGCATCATCGAGCACTTCTTTAAAGTCCTTACGAATTGCCGTGTAAACGGGTGCAGCATCAGGAGCATTGTCTTCAGCGACTTGCGGAACTGGCTTACCTTTCCAACTCAGCGCAATGACTTGTGGCTTCACCCAATGCTGACCATCAAAATTATAAAGACGACCCACGACGCGTACAGTAGATTTCTTTTTATGCCACGAAAACAAGTAATCGTATTTGCCACTATGTGGCTCAAAGGTATTTACATAATCGATTTGTGGACCCACCAAATCAGTCTGATTAATCCCATAGATTGCGCATTTTTCAACGCAATCGAGTTCCATCGCATCAGTAACTAGCTGCTGTGCATGATTCAGTTGATTGACTTTATCCAATTGATCCGCGCCATGGATTAAGTAATAAAGACCCACAGCCGCACTCACGCACCAAAAAAGCGCAATATATTTATTCTTTGGTTTATCAATCGCGATTTCAGCGTCAGGATTACGCTTCTTGAACGCTTCATTCTTCTCTAACAACTTATTTTTTCGATTACTCACAGCCGCTTGCCAAGACCATGGAAATGCTATGCCACATGCCACAACCACCGCAGCGACTCCTTTCGGAATTTCAAAATATACAAAATATGGATTGAGCACGACCCAAAATAAGCAAAAAACTGCAGCGAGGAGCAATAGAATAAAGCACCACTTGATTAGTTGAGCAATCCGAACCTGCATAATTAATTGATTATTTTTCATATAAAACCCATAAATTTAAGACGTAAAGCAGCAACCCGCATTCATGCTACATTATTACAATGTAATTCAATATTGTCTGCGTAAAATCTGACTTTTTGATCATATCAAATCCTGATATCGTTCTGATGTGATTCCGCCATAAACCCCCACGACAATAGCGCACCACAAACAATCGGCAAATCTATCGTCACAATCTCTCCACACAAGCTGTGCAACATCCCCTACAATATAGGACTAATATTATCTCATTCAACAACGAGCTTTTTTCATGCAACTTGCCGCTACAACCCAATGGCTAGATGACGTCAAATTCGATGCACACGGCCTGATTCCAGCGATCGCACAAGACCGCGAAACAGGTCGCATCTTGATGGTCGCATGGATGAATAGAGAAGCGCTATTGCTCACAGCAGAACGTCAGCAGGGTGTTTATTTCTCTCGTTCACGTCAGAAAATTTGGCATAAAGGAGAAAGTTCGGGACACACGCAAGATGTGCATGAAGTCCGCCTTGACTGCGATGGCGACGTGATTGTGCTGCAAATAACCCAAAAAGGTGGCATCGCTTGCCATACTGGGCGCGAATCTTGCTTCTATAGAGTGCTTACACCTGAAGGCTGGCAAATTGTGGATGCGGTTAAAAAAGACCCTGAAGCAATTTACGGTTCAGCGGCGCAGCATGATCATAGTCACGCGGATAAAGCTGCAGTGAATGAAACCATCGACGTGCTCGCGCAACTGGGACGCATTGTCCAAGAACGCAAAAACGCTGATCCAAGTTCTTCTTATGTCGCAAGCCTGTACCACAAGGGTTTGAATAAGATTTTGGAAAAAGTCGGCGAAGAAGCGCTTGAAACTGTATTGGCAGCCAAAGATGCGAGTGAAACGGATACACAAGATTTAATCTATGAAACTGCGGATCTTTGGTTTCATGCGATCGTGATGCTTGGACAGTTTAATGTCCAACCACAAGCCGTTTTAGATGAATTATCGCGTCGCTTTGATTTATCGGGCTTGGTTGAGAAAGCATCGCGCGAACAATAATCGCGGTTATGGGTTACTGATCGTGTATCTTATGAATGATTAATTTTTAGACTAATTACATATAGAGAGTTAACCCATGTTTGGCTTATCCCCTGCGCATCTGATCCTCATCCTCGTTGTTGTCGTTTTAGTGTTTGGCACATCGAAACTCAAAAATATGGGCAAAGACTTAGGCGGCGCGGTCAAAGGCTTTAAAGAAGCGATGAAAGATCCTGAAGAACAGGCGCGCTTGGATAAAGAGCAGAAAGACCGTACGGTCGAAGGCACCGTCAAACATACCGAAAATGAAAAAGACAAAGTCTGATTCGTTTTCACTACTGCAGATAAAGAGACGATAATCGCGTGTTTGATATTGGTTTAAGTGAGCTGTTATTACTCGGTGCTGTGGCGCTCATCGTGCTCGGCCCCGAAAAGCTCCCGCACGCGGCGCGCATGGCGGGCGCTTGGTATGGTCGCATCCGTCGTACGTTGTCGAACGTCCAAGCTGAAATTGCCAATGAAGTGCATTTGGCTGAAATGCGTCAAAAAATGAACGATGAACTCGCCCAAATTCGTGATGCGAAAGATGAATTCGTCGATGAAATGCATGATCTGGAACACAGCATTTACCCAACTCATTTATCAAATAAGAATAGCAATGCTTTTGAAAATACCGATTGGTCACATGGCATTGAAGCGCCAATCAAATCGTACTCACAAGGCTATTATTTTTTCTTTGTTCCCGTGTCAATGTATAAAACGCTGATTCCAGCGACACCTTATTTGCCAAAAAGTATGATTCTGAAAAGCAAACAACTTGCTACACAACCTACAGATACTGAAAATTCCATTGATGCTGTGACGCTATGACCGACCATTTACAGTTACCCAATTCTACTGAGCCAGCCAGCGATCTCGATGAGATGCCGTTTACTGCGCATCTGATTGAACTGCGTAAATATTTGATTCGGATTTTTGCCAGCGTCATCCTGATTTTTTTGTCGCTCGCCTACTTCGCACCTGACTTGTATCAACTGCTGTCAGTGCCGCTGCGCGCCCAGTTGCCCGCCAATGCGACGATGATTGCGACCGACATCACTTCAACGTTTATGGCGCCTTTTAAACTGACGTTTTATGTGGCGATCATGATTGCGATGCCGTATGTGCTGCATCAGATTTGGCAATTCATTGCGCCTGCGCTGTATAAACACGAACGTAAGCTTGCGATTCCGATGCTCTTAGCCAGTGTCGTTCTATTTTATTGCGGCGTGGCATTTGCGTATTTTATTACCCTGCCGTCTATTTTGACCTTTTTTATCCACATCGCGCCTGAAAACGTGGTGCCGATGACGGACATTAATCTGTATTTAGATTTCTGTTTAAAGCTATTTTTGGCCTTTGGCATGACCTTTGAGATTCCGATTGCAACACTCTTGCTCATCCTCGCAGGCATTGTCACAGTGGATTCTTTGGTCTCGAAACGCCGTTATATCATCGTCGGTTGCTTCGCGATTGCGATGTTTATTACCCCGCCCGACGCGATGAGTATGGCAATGCTTGCTGTGCCAATGTGGTTATTGTTTGAGGTGGGTTTACTTTTTGGACGGTTGCTCGAAAAACGCCGTAAAGGCGCTTAGTTTTAATGAATCAGCAAATGAATCAATCTGTTAATGCGTCCGCGCATCCGTCATCAAAGCCGAATCAAATCACCGAAGAACAAAATCTGGCGATTGAACAAGCTCGGCGCAACCAATCATTCAAAATCATTGCCTACGCAGGCAGCGGTAAAACCACGACGTTGCAACTGATTGCAGAGGCAATGCCGCAGAAAAAAGGGCTGTATCTCGCTTTTAATAAAGTCATTGCTGATCAAGCCAAAGGGCGTTTTCATGGCAATGTCGATTGCCGTACCTTTCACTCGCTCGCCTATCGTCATGTCAATCGTGCCATTACCGACAAGTTGCGTTTGCCGCGTATGAGTCCTGCTCGCATGGCGGAAGAATACCAACTCAATCCGATGAAAATTCGACGCATGCTCGGTAATCGCTTTGAGCATTTCACGCTGACGCCGAGTCGTCAGGCGAGTTTTATCAGCAATGCCGTGAGTCGTTTTTGCGCCACCAATGCGCAACATCCTGCGCCGCGTCATCTCGAATTGCCTGAATGGCTACATCCAGACGATGCCGAAAGTTTACGAATGCACTTGTTCCCGCATGTAGAAAAACGCTGGCAAGATTCGATTGATCCGCGTCATCAAGCAGGTATCGGGCATGACATTTACCTAAAATGTTGGGCGTTGTCTGATCCGATTATTCCAGTCGATTATGTGTTGTTCGATGAGGCACAAGATTCTGATCCACTGATGCTCGGCGTGCTGATGAAGCAACAGCGCGCGCAAGTCATCTACGTCGGCGATGCGCATCAACAAATTTACGCATGGCGCGGCGCGGTTAATGCCATGCAACAATTGCCACTCACGGCGACGCGTTTGACTCGTTCTTTCCGTTTTGGCGAAGCGGTTGCGGACGTGGCGAATGTGTTTTTGCGTGAACTGAAAGAAACCATTCCGCTGGAAGGTGAAGCAAGCAAGCAATCGAAAGTCGATTTATCACCGCGCATGGCGGTGAAAAATGCCGTGTTGTGCCGTACCAATGCCCGCGCGATGTCGTTGTTACTGTCTGGTTTGGTTAATGGCGATAAAATCGCGCTGCAAGCCGATACGGATCGTCTACTGAAATTCGTCGACGGCGCGGCGGCGTTAAAAGCTGGACGGCGTGTGTTTGATGCGCCTGAACTGGCGTGGTTTAACAGTTGGCAAGATGTGCATGAATACTGCGAAACGCATGACGGTAATGACATCAAGTCACTCGTAAAACTGGTTGATGATCATGGCACAGATCCATTGAAAAAAGCTTTACTGAAAATCACACCTGTCGCCTCTGCCGATTATGTGATTTCAACGGCGCATAAGGCCAAAGGGTTGGAGTGGCATAATGTTCAATTGGAAGATGATTACAGTTATAAGATTAATAAAAATGACGTACAGATTGCCGATGAAGAATTGCGTTTGCTCTACGTTGCAGCGACGCGTGCGCAAACCAATCTGAATGTGCATCATGTGTTGTCATTGATCGGTGGACTTCGGATTAAGCAAAGTAAAGAAGGTACTGCGCCGAAGATGCAGGCAGGGAAAACGCCGAGTTATCGGGCAGAATAATATTGAATAACACCTACTATGCTCTAACTTAAGAACATAGTAGGTGTTTTATCAACTTATAGATCTTTAGTGAACCGTCTGAGCAGCCAAAGAGTTACTTGGCAGAAGATTGATCAATCCACAGTTATTCGGCGCTGATTTTCCTGCAAAACGGTCATTAATCCACGTTAACATCAGCGGTGCCCATGCCACAGCAGTCGAGAAATGTTCAGCAGGGAACTCAAGATACTGAACATTAGTACCACTCGCACAGAATTTTTGCATTAAGGCACGAGTGTCTCTCGCTGGCATGACCCCATCACCAGGTTGCAGACTGAAATTACCATCCACTACTCCTGTAGTGCCTTGAGCAACAAGCAGAGGAATGGTTGGAGAACCCGTAAGCCCTGCATTCACTTTATTTAATGCAGCAACAACTTGTGGAATGCCGTTGATATCATTTGCATATTGCGGCTGAAACATTTTAGCCCACTGTAAAGTCGGATAATGCAGCAGAATATATGCAATTCCCTGATGTTGAATATCATTTACCACTTGCTGACCGTAGCTCGTCACATATGGTGTCAAACTGAAATTATATGCTCGAGCCAAACCAACCATTGCCATGGGTGCAACGCCAGCCCAGACTACACTGCCATTCACATAGCTTAGATTACTAATTGGATTAACCAACAACCCACCATACGACGCACCGACCAACAAGCGATTCACATCAGGGGCATAGGTTGGCGCGAGTTGCGCAGCCCAGTTGGTCGCAATCCCACCGCCAGAGTATCCGATCATGGCTACTTTACTGGAAGGATTCAGTCCCGTGGCGGTAATCTGTAGTGCTGCACGAATGGAATCCAAAGTGGTCATGCCATATTCTGGACCAGCGGCAAAGTTTGCGGTTTGTCCCTCTGTATCAGGCACAATGACGTCATAACCAGCTTTCACCATTGCGGCAATAGGAAGTGATTCAAAACCTGCGATAACGTTGCCCATATTCAATGAGGTAATGTCTCCATTCCCTGCAATGACTTGCGAAGGTGCATCAGAAGGATTGAGTGAGTCATAAAAAGACTGATAGGAAATCGCTTTACCGTTACTTGTGGGACTGACAAGAATAGTCGTCACATTTGCAACTGCTTGTTTTTGTGCATTATTGGTACGATACAAGACTTGGATCGCTTTGAGTGGCGTCGGAAATCCTACCAGATTGTACGTCACGGTGCGTTGATTCAACACCGTCCCTGCTGGAATAGAAGATAATGGGGTAACGCCAGTATAAGTATAGAACGGATCTGTTATTGCTGCTGAAGAAGCACCTGCAACCGCCACGCCACCTGTTAACAATAATGTACACAAGATAGATTTCATTGATAATATTCCTTATTCATCATTTATATAAATCATGCGTCCATCTCACATTGTTCCGTACAGATTGGCATGCAGATAGCCGCATTAACGAACAATAGAATGCCAATCTGAGGTGCTTGCGTATTGATCAATTCATAAAATGTATTGATCAATTTTCCAACATCATTGGCAAATCACGCAAAAAAAGAAAATTTTCGGTCAATCGCTATTTGTTGGAAAATGCAATACTGGATATATTTATGCATAATTTCTTCTATGCTTAAAACTTGCGATGGTTATTGCGGATTCAGAACCCTATACTCAAACAAGGTTGTTTCTTCGGAAAATAAGAGAGGATCATGTGAGTGATCAATTGCGCATGGAAGCGCAGCAATGCACACCCCTACCCCAGCCCAATACGGGAACTGTTGGTGCATTTTATGCACGTGCCCTGCTGGATTATTTGTACAGCATTGATATCGATCCCAACACCCTTTTCGAATCTGCGTTTATTACTGAATTGAACGACTCAGACCGACGCATCCCGATTGCCAGTTGGCAAAAGATGTTTGAGCGAGCCATTGCCTATACAGGTGATTTTGACTTGCCCTTGAAAGTTGCAGCGCAATTACAACCCAAACATCTCGGCATGTTAGGTTTTGCAATTATCAGTAGTCGCACGCTAGAAGATGTAGTTGCCATTTTGCTCCGTTATGAACAACTCATCGATGATGTCAATTCCACGCACTTAGTCGAAAGTGGTGACAATATTGAACTGCACTGGCTGCCGCTCTTCGGGACACCTCTACCCATCTTCATGCAGCAATCTCTAGTGTGCTGGGCGGTTATTGCACGGCAAGTGACTGCAAATCCAACCATTGTGTGTGATGCCCATTTTAGTTTCGATGCTCCTTATAAGTGCGATATTTTCCAACGAATCTTTGGCGGCACGATCTGCTTCAACGCACCCGTCACCAAACTGGTCTTTCATAAATCCATATTGGCCCTGCCAATTACAATGAATGATCCAGTCACTAACAAAGTGCTGATGACCCAAGTCGAAAAAAAATTTCTAGCGCATACTCAACCCGATTTTTTACAGTTATTGACTGAGTATCTGACAGCAAACCTTGCCAGTAATAGAGTCTCCGTTACGGATGCAGCTCATGCTCTTGGGGTATCACAACGTACTTTGCAATATCATTTAATTGAATATGGTTTGGGCTATCGCAATTTGCTTGAACAAATTAGACAAAAACAAGCCGAACATTATTTAAGTAAAACTGATTTATGCTTGGGTGAAATTGCTTTTTTGCTCGGCTATTCGGAGCAAAGTCCTTTTCAGAAAGCCTTTAAGCGTTGGACCGGAGAATCACCAGGGAATTTCCGTAAGAAGATGGGGAGTTGAACCCAAAATCTAGACAAAAAAAAGGATAGCTCAGCTATCCTTTTTTTATAATCAATACCGACGATTAGAATCCGAGATTTTTCAGACGGTTTGCTTGTCCGCGATAAATGGTGACTGGGCTTGCTGCAAAAATATTGACTAAGCCAAGCACTTGATTCACTTCATCGCCATGATTTTGTGAATAGTCATCACGCAGTACTGTACCCAAATGTTGTGAACATTTTGGCACCATACCATCACTCGCACCCGGAATAAGGAATGAAGATGGGGTGAACAAATAATCTAATGGATCAAGCACGTTTGTCAAAGGACTTGTACCGCCCCATGAAAAGTAAGAAACGCCATTTGTAGCTTTCTGAACGCCTTGACCACATGCTGTCGTCGGCAAGCCCGCAGGGAATTGCGCGTTGAAGGTTTTCGCACTTGCAGTCGTGAGCTGATTTAAAGCCGCCATTGTACTCTGGTCATACCCATGTCCAGATGCAACACCCACCAATTTAAAGACCGCATCAACGATATATGATGCCGCTGCAGCGACCGTAGAACCGATCACAGGAATACCAGCAGCCTTCATGACTGCATCAGCAACAGGCGTACCCGCGTTTACACCACCGACCGAAGTCACGGAAGCAATTTGATTTGGAATCACACCAGCAACATAGCGGCTATCCATCGCACCTTGGCTATGACCGATCAGATTCACTTTGGCAGCACCAGTAATGGCGCGAATGATCTGAACTTGGGTACGGAGTTGCTCGCCACGGACATAGGAAGAATCTAAAGATGACACTTGAGCATCAAACACTTTGGCGCCATTTGAAGTCAAATCAGGTGCAATACCGTAAAAATATTCAATACCTGCAACTGACGAAAAACCCATGATGCCATGAGCCAAAACGAGTGGATATTGGGTTTTAGAATAAGTGGTCCACGCAATCGCGCTACCGCCAGTGCGACATCCTGAAGTGCTACAGAGTTGATACGTTGCTGCTGATGCTGCGCTCGCGGCCACGAAGCCGCCAGCCAATAATAAAGTGTGCAAAATAGCTTTCATTGAAAATATCCCTATTCATTAATACGATTTATTCGTCCAAGAAATCCTGCATTCACTGCAATTATTGAACGACTGCTCAGACTATTTGTTGACGCTATATTGCCTATATTTTTTGCTTACGTATTGTTCACTTTATAAACATCATTGTTAGATCACGCAAATGTACAAAAAAAACTCACCGAATAAATTTTGATCTCCATCCTCGGTGTATTCACCCAGCGGTCGATACATGTCCACATGCCGTTTTTCTTGTGTTACGATAAATTAGCTCGTCGCTGTAGACGCAACAAAAAGACATCCAGACTGAACTTGCGTCGTGGATATCTTGATCAAAGGAATGATGAGATGAGAATCACATGATTGATCAATCGCACAAGGCTGTGCAGAAAAACAAGCAAGCGATACAACCCGATGGGACCGTGAGCACTATCTATGCGAGCGTACTACTCGATTATTTGCACAGTATCGACCTCAACCCAGCGACCCTGTTTGAACCCGCCATACTTGCTAAGCTGAATGAACCCGATGGGAACATCCTGATTTCACAATGGCAAATGCTGTTAGAAAAAGCGATGACCTACACGGGTGATGTGGATTTACCGCTTAAAGTCGCGGAAAAATTCCGGCCTAAGCATTTTGGCATGTTGGGATTTGTCTTCATGAGTTGCCCAACTTTGGGCGATGTCGCAGATATTCTGTGGAAATTTGGCCAGCTGATCGCGGAGATCAACGACATCCAATTCATCGAAAACGGCGACTATTTCGAGGCACATTGGATCCGGCAACTCGGGCCGCTGTTACCTATTTTTATGCAACAATCGTTAGTTGCTGTGGCGGTGATGGCACGAGAAATTAGCTCTACGCCGACCATCAAATTCGATGTTCACTTTAGCTTTCCGCAACCTGCCAATATTGAGACGTATCAACGAATTTTTGGTGGAAAAATCCACTTTGATGCACCAATCACCAAGCTCCTCGCGCCTAAATACATACTGGATTTACCCATCACGTTCAGAGATCCAGCCACGAACAGCGTGCTGTTGACGCAAGTGGAAAAGAAGTTGCAATCCATCAGCCAACCTGATTTCTTGCAACAACTGCGTGAATATCTGATCGCGCATATGACGGATAATCAAGTGTCCATCACCGATGTCGCCACCGCTTTCGGCATCTCACCACGCACAGTGCAAAATCGATTAAGTGAATATGGCTACGGCTTCCGCAATTTCTTTGAACAGATTCGACAAGAACAAGCCGAACACTATTTAAGTCAGACCGATTTGAGCCTAAACGAAATCGCCGAATTGCTCGGTTATGCGGAGCAAAGTTCTTTTCAACATGCCTTTAGGCGTTGGACCGGTGAGTCGCCTGGAAGTTTTAGAAAGAATGCGGTGAATGAAATTCCAAATTAAAAACCACTGCCAATGCAGGCGGGGAAAGACGTCAAATTATCGGGCTGAAAATGCGAAGCCGTAGATCAAAAAATCGGTTTTACCGAAACGAAAAAAGGATAGCTTAGCTATCCTTTTCTTTGCGACTCAATATCGAGAATTACAATCCGAGATTTTTAAGACGATTTGCATGGTCGCGATAAATCGTCACTGGACTTGCAGCAAAGACATTGACTAAGCCAAGCACTTGATTGACTTCATCGCCATGATTCTGTGCATAGTTATCACGCAGTACTGTACCCAAATGTTGTGAACATTGCGGCACCATACCATCACTTGCACCAGGAATAGCAAATGAGCTTGGTGTGAACAAATAATCTAATGGATCAAGCACATTGGTCAAAGGACTTGTACCGCCCCATGAGAAGTAAGAAACGCCATTCGATGCTTTTTGTACGCCTTGGCCACATGCAGTTGTCGGTAAACCCGCAGAGAATTGCGCATTGAAAGTTGCAGCACTTGCAGTAGTGAGTTGATTCAAAGCCGCCATCGTATTCTGATCATACTCATGGCCTGATGCCACATCAATCAGTTTGAACACTGCATTAACAACCGCCGCACTTGCAGCAGCAACAGTAGAACCAATCACAGGAATACCAGCCGCCTTCATGACTGCATCAGCAACAGGCGTACCCGCGTTTACGCCACCAACCGAAGTCACGGAAGCAATTTTAGTTGGAATCACGCCAGCAACATAGCGACTATCCATCGCACCTTGGCTATGACCAATAATGTTCACTTTAGGAGCACCAGTAATCGCTAAAATTTGCTGAACTTGGCTACGGAGTTGCTCACCACGGACATACGAAGAATCCAACGATGACACTTGAGCATCAAATACATTACCGCCATTTGCGGTCAAATCAGGTGCAATACCATAAAAATATTCAACAGGCCCGACTGACGAAAAACCCATGATGCCATGAGTCAGAATGATTGGATATTTGGTTTTGGCGTACGATGTCCACGCAATCGCACTACCGCCAGTACGGCAGCCAGAAGTACTACAGAGTTGATATGTTGCTGCTGATGCTGTGCCCGCTGCCACTAAGCCGCCAGCCAATAATAAAGTGTGCAAAATAGCTTTCATTGATGATATCCCTATTCATTATTACGATTTATTCGTCCAAGAAACCCTGCATCACTGCAACTATTGAACGACTGCTCAAACGATTTGTTGACGCTATATTGCCTATCGTTTTCGCCTAAGTATTGTTCAACTTATAAACATCATTGTTAGATCGCGCAAATGTACAAAAAAAATTAATGAATAAATTTTGACCTCACTTCTCTGTGCATGCTCGACGGACAATACATATCTACAAGTCATTTTCTTGTGTTACGATGAATTAAGTCGTCGCTGTAGACGCAATAAAAGTCATCCAGACGAAAAGTTATAGTTGTCTTGATCAAGGGAATGATGAAAAGAGAACCACGTGATTGATCAATCGCAGAAGGGTTTGCAGAAAAGCAAACAAACTATACAGCCCACTGAAGGGACTGTCAGCACGATATATGCCAGCGTACTGCTGGACTATTTGCACACGATCGACCTCAATCCAGCGTCCTTGTTTGAATCCGCGATCATTGCTGAGCTCAATGAGTCTGGGGGCAATATCCCAATTTCAAGCTGGCAAATGATGTTAGAGCGTGCGGTTGCATTTACAGGTGATGTGGATTTACCACTCAAAGTCGCTGAGCTATTACAACCTAAGCATTTCGGTATGTTAGGGTTTCTCCTCATGAGCTGTCGTACCATGAGAGACGTGGCGGAGATTCTGCACAAATTTGGACAACTCATCGGTGAGATCAATGACACGCAATTGGTTGAAATGGGAGACTATCTCGAGCTCAGTTGGATTCCTCATCTCGGGCCACTCTTACCTATTTTCATGCAGCAATCGTCAGTTGGTTGGGCAGTCATGGCACGTCAAATCACATCCGCGCCTACGCTCAAATGTGATGTCCACTTTAACTTTCCGCAACCTGACAATATTGAGACCTACCAACGAATTTTTGGCGGAAAAATCTATTTTGATGCACCCGTGACCAAGATGGTCGCGCACAAATCCATGCTGGATTTGCCGATCACACTGAGTGACCCAGCCACAAACAGCGTGCTATTAACGCAAGTAGAAAAGAAACTGCAATCCATCACCCAGCCTGATTTCTTACAACAACTGCGAGAATATCTGATCGCGCATATGGCTGATCATCAATTCTCCATCACCGATGTCTCCACCGCTTTCGGTATCTCGCCTCGCACAATGCAAAATCGATTAAGTGATTATGGCTACGGCTTCCGCAATTTATTTGAACAGATCCGACAAGAACAAGCTGAACACTATTTAAGTCAGACCGATTTGAGCCTAAACGAAATCGCAGGTTTGATCGGTTATGCGGAGCAGAGCTCTTTTCAGCATGCCTTTAGGCGTTGGACAGGTGAGTCGCCCGGCAACTTTCGTAAGAATATGGAAATGTGAAAGTTGATTATAAAAACTAAAATTTAGATAAAAAAAAGGATAGCCAAGCTATCCTTTTTTACGATGTACTACGCGCCATTAAAGACCTGCCGATTTAAGACGACTCGCTTGTTGGCGGAATAACACGACAGGACTGACTTCAAATGGGCTGACCAGACCTAATAATTGATTGACTTCATCCAAATGGTTTTGGAAGTAGTTATCACGGATCACTTGACCCAAATGGCTCGAACATTGCGGAACCAAACCATCACTCGGTCCAGAAATCAACAAACTGGTTGGGAGTAACATTGCACCAGATGGGTTCAATAAGTTGGTCAACACCCCTGTGCCACCCCAAGAATAATAGCGAACGCCATTGACGGCATTGGCGCCTTGACCACATGTGGTGGTCGGCATCCCCTGTGGAAATGTGGTATTAAACGCAGCAGTCCCTTGAGAAGTCAGTGAATTCAAACCTGCCAATGAGTCTTGTGAATAATAGTGTCCTGACGACACTCCGACCAAGGTAAAGAAGGCATTGACTGCGCTAGAGAGAACTGGGGCAATAATAGGACCGACAGGACTATTCACCAAACTTTGAATATCATCTGCCACTGGCGAACCCGTATTGGGTCCAGCCACGCCAGTGACTGAGGCAACTTGATTAGGCAGCAACCCTGCAACATAACGAATCGATTGAACACCATGACTATGGCCAATCAGATTCACTTTAGCCGAACCTGTGATCGCAAGAATCTGTTTGACTTGCGTCATGAGTTGTTCACCGCGAACTTCGGATGAGTTAAACGAGGCCTCTTGGGTAACAAACACTTGCGCACCATTCGCGGCTAAATTCTCAGGGATGCCGTACCAATAACCATACGCGCCACCAATTGCAGAAAATCCTGCCATCCCATGTGCAAAAACCAATGGGTATTTCGTCTGTGCATAATTGGATGTGACGGTTTTACTTCCCCCAGCCTGACAACCAGAGGTGTTGCAATATTGAAAAGTGGATGTTGCTGCGGATGCTGCGCTGGCTGCAACGAAGCCGCCAGTCAAGAGTAATGTACGCAAAGTAGATTTCATTGATAATATTCCTTATCCATCATGGTTATGATTTATTCGTCCAAATTGAATCCTGCATTCGCTGCAATCATTGAACGACTCAAACACGTTGTGGACGCTAGAATGCCTGTACGTTTTGCAAGCGTATTGATCAATTTATCTACTTCATTGAGAGATCGCGCAAAGACGATCAACGGCACGTAACAGACGTGATCGACTTACAACGGCAGTCGCCCCAGCAAAACCTCTCGGTACATCACAAAGTCACCGATGAGGCTATACAACGGATATTTAAAAGTGGCTGGACGATTATGCTCAAAGAAAAAATGACCGACCCACGCACACCCATAACCAAAGATGGGTAACAACCATAAAGCCAACCATGCGCCAGTACACAGCACACCGATCAAAATGATAAGTACGCCACTACTGCCGAGGATGTGCAGACGGCGACTGGTGAGATTGGCGTGTTGGGAAAGGTAAAAGGGATAAAACTCAGCAAACGAAGTAAATCTCTGCATCTCATCTGTATGTGGTGGTTTGGAACAGTTTGTAGTTTCCATGACGTCATCCTTAGGCTATGATCAAGCGGCCACGATAATTGACAATATGCAATGTCATTTACGGCTAGCATGCCTGTCCTTCGCAAGGACGTCTTGAGAAAGATTGCAGCTTGATTGAGAAATCACGCAAGGATAATGAAAATTAAACTACATACACCGACCAAGGAAGGCAGTGTCAGCGCATTTTATGTCCGCGCGCTGCTGGATTATTTGCAAGGAATCGGTCTAAACCCGACTGCACTATTTGAACCTGCGCTCATCGCCGAATTGAATGAATCAGGTAGTCGCATCCCCATTTCACGCTGGCAAATGATGTTTGAACGGGCTGTTTCTTATACGGGCGACATGGACTTACCCCTTAAGGTCGCAGAGCAATTACAACCCAAACACCTCGGTATGCTTGGCTTTGCCATCATGAGCAGCCGCACATTAAGTGATGTGGCGGCAATATTGTTGCGCTTCGAACAAGTCATCGATGATGTCAATATTACCAAGTTAGTCGAAAATGGCGATCATATTGAGCTGCATTGGCTACCGCTACTCGGGCCGCCTTTGCCGACTTTTATGCAGCAATCTTTGGTGTGTTGGGCAGTCATCGCACGGCAAGTGACGGGACACCCCACCATCCAATCTGATGCCCATTTCACTTTCCC
>JANYEL010000017.1 GCA_025363155.1 Moraxellaceae bacterium | reverse complement strand
CCCTTGTGGTCGCCCGCTTTTGATGTTGTTTTAGAGTCTGAATAGGGCGACCACAAGGGTAGCCCCTACATTCATATTAAAAGTGGCCAAAAATTACAGAAAATCAAACATAAGCTCGCGCATCTAGCCGTCAATTCTGGCAATATCTACAATAACTGTATCAAAACATTTTCATACAAATGGACTTGGGCAATTAAATATTAATGACTGATTTCATCAACGGGCTGTTATCAGGCCTCACACCAACTGAACTACGCGCTTTGTGGCTTTCGCTCAAAGTCGCGTTTTGGTGTACGTTACTCGGCGCGATTCCTGCGATTACCATTGCGTGGCTACTCGCCCGCCGTAACTTTTGGGGCAAATCACTGCTCGAAGCATTTGTTTACTTGCCAATGATCCTTCCGCCTGTTGTTCTTGGCTACTTACTCCTCGTCATGTTTGGTCGTCATGGCTTCATTGGCCAATGGCTACAGCCTTTCGGCATTCAACTCGCCTTTCATTGGACAGGTGCAGTACTAGCCTCTTGGTTAATGAGCTTACCGCTCTTTGTACAACCAATCCGCCTTGCACTACAAAACGTCGATGTCCGCTTAGAACAAGCCGCACAAACACTGGGTGCAAGTCCATGGCACGCCTTTATAACCATTACCCTGCCACTGTGTATGCCTGCGATCCTCATGGGAGCAATTTTAGCCTTCGGACGTAGCTTAGGTGAGTTTGGTGCAACAATTACATTTGTGGGCAATATTGACGGCGAAACTAGAACATTACCACTTGCGATTTACGCTGCCATTCAATCGCCTGATGGCGAAACATTAGCATTACGTTTAGTGATTTTATCCGTCACCGTTGCCCTGCTCACTCTCTGGGTAAGTCAATGGTTCGCGCGCCGAAGCCACCAACGTTTGGGTTATCGCGATGTCTAATCATTTATCTTTCGATTTATACGCGAGACGCCACACACATCAGGAACAACCTCGTTTCGTGCTGAATATGCAAGGCAGCTTTAAAGCGCCAATTACTGCGATTTGCGGCGCTTCGGGTGCGGGTAAATCGACATTACTTGCGCTACTTGCAGGTCTATTAAAACCGATGCATGGGTTTGTATGCCTTAATGACGATACGCTCACCGACGCTGCTCAACACATTTACATCCCACCACATTTGCGACAAGTTGGATTGATGTGGCAAGACGGACAATTGTTCCCACATTTATCTGTACGTGAAAACTTACTGTATGGTTATAAATTACAACCAAAAGAAAAACGACGTTTTACACCTGAATCCGTCATTGAGTTATTAGAAATTGGAAACTTACTCGATCAGCAACCCAGACATTTATCGGGCGGCGAACGTCAACGAGTGGCGTTAGGACGAACCTTACTGGCAATGCCGAGACTGCTATTATTAGATGAGCCTTTAAATGCTTTGAATCAGTCGCTTAAACAGCCAATTTTGCAATTCTTAAAGCAAGTGCCAGAGCGTTTTAATATTCCATTGGTCTATGTCACACACCAGATGGATGAGGCAAAGACTTTGGGTGCTGAAACGTGGATGTGTGAGGATGGGAAGTTGTTTCAGGTGTATGTTCACGGAACGGAGTCGGACTAGATATCTCACAACAGCCTTCGTTTCAACTCCGCTCAACGAACTATAAACATTTAAATCAGAGATTTTGATTTAAAAATTTTACGACATTCCCCACATACAAACAACAATCGACATTTGCTTATTAATAGCATCACGAAGCATTTGCAGTACAGATGATAAATACGAAAATAAAAAAATATGTTCTGGATAGTCATCATCCGAAATATCCTTAAAAACATTTACATATTTCATATCTTTTTGGATATCTCCTACTTCCCATCCACCACCCATAAGTGTGCAGACTTTATCCAAATTACTCTTAGACCATGAAATTAAGTTTTGAATCTCATAAATATAATTCTCATAGTCATTAAAATGCATCAACTTAAAATGATTATTATTTTTCAGTCCAGTGCTAGTTAGAAACCAGAAATCAATTTTATTTTTACTCAATTGCAGAAGATTAGATATTAATAATGCGGAATTACCACGTCTGGAAGAAACATCCAAATATGAATTAGGTTTCAAGTCACTCAGCAAGTTATCAAAATCACTATCCGTCAATGGTTTTCTCAAAGTTAGTTGAGAATTTTCTACAAGAAAATGATGTATATTTAAATAATTAGCCATTTTCTTACTTCTTTAAGATTATCAAATTCCAACCAATCTACCATATCCAGTCTATATTTCTTATGCTGAATTTGGCATGATGATGCTTTATTCATAAGACCTAGATTCATCATGTCAATGCGTTGGACACAGCTCCTCTCTCCTGCACGGCTCGGAAGCCGAAAATACCATACTGAACAAGCACGTAGCCCATTTCACAAAGACTACGATCGCATCATTTTTTCGCAAAGTTTTAGACAACTCAACCGTAAAACCCAAGTCCATCCACTCACCCAAAACGATGGCGTTCATACACGCCTCACCCATTCGCTCGAAGTGTCTTGCGTTGGACGCTCGCTAGGTATGTTGGCGGCGGAAAAAATTGTCGGTGATTTACCGCCATGGGTGACGCCTTCTGACTTTGGAGCGATTATTCAAGCTGCATGCTTGGCGCATGATATTGGCAATCCACCGTTTGGTCATGCAGGCGAATACGCAGTGCGTGACTGGTTTGGACAACCAAAGCAAGCGCATTTAATGGAAGTTCTCACACCCAAAGAATTCAGCGACCTATGTCAATATGAAGGAAATGCACAAGGCTTCCGCATCCTCACCCGTTTGGAATACCATCCTGATGACGGTGGCATGCGCCTCACCTATGCAACACTCGGCGCGTTTTTAAAATATCCGCGTTTAGCCGTGTCGCTGGAAGATCAAGTCGGAAAACCAAGTCATAAACGCACCAAGTTTGGTTGCTACCAAAGCGAACGCGAACTGCTCAATGAAGTGGCAGAACAATTGGGCTTAATTAAGCTGTCTGAAGATTCGTATTGTCGTCATCCATTGGCATATCTGTTAGAGGCCGCCGATGACATTTGCTATGCGTTAATAGACCTTGAAGATGGTTTGCTACTCGGTATGTTGCACTATGCAGAAGTTGAGCCACTGTTTTTGAAGCTCATCGGTGATTACGGTACGCCAAGTGAAGTGCTCCGTGATGTCCCAATGACCCAAAAATTGGCTGCACTCCGTGGACGAGCAATGAAACGCTTGGTTGAGGAAGTATCACAAGCATTTAAAAACAAACAAACAGAGCTTTTGGATGGCACATTAAAAGGCAGTTTGCTTGATCATTGCCCACGTGACATTTGTGAAGGCATTGAAGCGGCGAAGAATCTGACGCGCACTCGAATTTTTACCAATCCGCAAAAAGCTCGGTTAGAATTGGTCGCAAGTGCAAGCCTACACGTATTGCTAGGATCATTGATGCCACTGGCTTTGAATCGAGAAGCAGAAACATTCCGCGAACATCGTTTGTTACTTATTCTCCAACATCACGGCGCAACATTAGGCAAAACGCCTTATGAAAATATGATGCAAATCCTTGATGTGATTACCGCGCTCTCCGATCACCAAGCCTATGCGCTGGCGCAGGACATTAAAGGTAATCGCGGCGGTATGGTTTAGATCATCCAAACATCAAATCTCTAATTAACTTCTAAATAGTACAGACAAGGAAAAAATATGATTGGTTCGCTTACGGGCAAAGTTCATATGCTCACTGCACCGCATATTTTGCTGGAGGTCAACGGTGTTGGCTATGAAGTCGAAACACCACTCTCCACGTTTTGCCAACTGAAAAATGATCAAACCATTACTCTATGGACGCACTTAACAGTTCGTGAAGATGCGCATTTGCTCTATGGCTTTATTCATACTGATGATAAAACCCTATTCAGAATCCTACTTAAAGTAAATGGCGTAGGACCAAAACTCGCGCTTGGTATTTTGTCGAGCATGAGCGCGTCAATGCTAATTCAATCCATTGAAATGCAAGACATCACGACATTGACGCGTATTCCGGGTGTTGGGAAAAAGACTGCGGAGCGTTTAGTCATTGAACTACGTGATCGCTTGCAAGTATTTGCAGGCACTCAAACGACTACAACAGGTCAGCCGCAAATTACATTAAGCGCTGCATCACCTGTTGCCGAAGCCGAAGCGGCATTGGTTTCTCTCGGCTATAAACCTGTTGAAGCACAGCGCGCTGTTGCCGCTATTAAAAATGATCATAGTGATACGGCAGATTTGATTCGTGCCGCACTCAAAGGAATGCTTAAAAACTAATGGCTCTCTTCCCTGGTAATCCATTTATTACAAGCTCGGCCACACAAAGCACGTCGAATCAAAAATCGACTGTGGAAACTGATCGTTTGATTACAGGTCTAGCACGACCAGAAGATAATTTTGATCGTGCAATTCGTCCAACCAGTTTAGAAGATTACATCGGTCAGCCAGTAGTGCGCGAGCAAATGGAAATTTTTATCCATGCGGCAAAATCTCGCCAAGAAGCACTCGATCATACATTAATCTTTGGCCCACCGGGTTTAGGTAAAACCACACTTGCAAATATTATTGCCCGCGAAATGGGCGGCAATATGAAATCCACCTCAGGCCCTGTGCTTGAGCGTGCAGGTGACTTAGCGGCGTTGCTAACGAATCTTGAAGCGGGCGACGTGCTGTTCATTGATGAGATTCATCGCTTATCGCCAGTGATTGAAGAAATTCTCTATCCCGCAATGGAAGATTATCAGCTCGATATTATGATCGGCGAAGGTCCAGCGGCGCGTTCAATTAAACTGGATTTACCTCCGTTTACGTTGGTTGCTGCGACCACCCGTGCAGGTTTGCTGACTTCACCACTGCGTGATCGCTTTGGAATTGTGCAACGTCTTGAATTTTACTCGGTTGCTGATTTGACTACGATTGCGACACGCTCTGCAAGCCTACTGAATGTACCTATTCATCAAGATGGTGCTCTGGAAATTGCGCGCCGTGCACGTGGTACGCCTCGTATCGTCAACCGACTACTTCGCCGCGTCCGTGACTACGCCGAAGTGAAAGGTGATGGCGTTGTGACAGGTGAAATGGCTTCACGCGCGCTTGATATGCTTGCGGTTGATAAACAAGGTTTAGATACACTAGATCGTCGTTATTTGCAGATGCTATTAGAGCGTTTTGATGGCGGGCCAGCTGGTGTGGAATCTTTGGCAGCTTCATTGGCAGAAGATAGCGGAACACTTGAAGATGTGGTTGAACCATATTTGATTCAACAGGGTTTTGTGATGCGGACAGCTCGCGGTCGAATTGCAACCCCACAAGCGTATTTGCAATGTGGCATGGATCTACCAGTACGTTAGGCAATCGTTCTTGAATAAAAAAGCCATCTACGCAAAATGCATGGATGGCTTTTTAATGATTCAAACAAACATAATAAGTTAAAACTAGACCACTGATTGTGGCTGCGCTACTGATGGTTTTCCTGAATAAATACCCTCAGCACCTTTGCTTTGATTGTAATATTGCTCAGGAGTAAAAACATCGACTTCAATAGCATTCAATCTTGCAGCCAATGCTTGCTCAACTTGAGCAGCTTCATCATTAGTAATGATCTTTTGTTCAGCAGCTCTTGCAGCCAACTCCTCAGCGGAACCTCTCGGTAACTTTTTGAGTTTCTGAGCGGCATATATTTTTGCCAGAATCGGCGCAACTTCACTCGTCAATCGAAACGCATGAAGTAAACGACCTAGTCCTGCTGTTTCAGTGGATGGTTTATAAATGCCTTCAGTCAGATTGGCATATTGAGCATTGTACGTTTGAATCGTACGTGCAGCCACATGACTCATTGCATCGCTGGGTGGCGTTGCCAGTGGATTCACACGAAGTAGCTGTACTGCAAAGAAACGCAAGATGCTACCGATGACGCCATCAAAATTGGCATAGATACCGACAAACGCCGCTTGCGCCTCACTGAGTGCATGCGTCAGCGCGTAATCTACCAAAGGCAAATCTTCCGCACGACGACCTTCCGCTTCAAATCGACGCAGTGTCGCTGTCCCCATCAGCATCCAAGCCAATGCATCGGCATAACGCCCTGTGAGTTTACCGCGCGCTTTAAGATTTCCACCAATGGCAAACATC
This sequence comes from Moraxellaceae bacterium, assembly GCA_025363155.1. Classification (GTDB taxonomy): domain Bacteria; phylum Pseudomonadota; class Gammaproteobacteria; order Pseudomonadales; family Moraxellaceae; genus Aquirhabdus. Next base: position 17,177 of record JANYEL010000017.1, on the reverse strand, counting down.
GCCATATTGGTCAAAAATCCAAAACGTGCCGCTGCCCAAGCGAGACGACGATAATATGTTCGTGTTTCTGGAGCGACATCAGGTAGTCCGACGACAACACCGCGAGTCAGTCCAAGGACTAATGTACGAATAAAACCGATGACAAACTGAAGCATCCACGCAAGTAGATTTTGGCGGAACAGTGGAACATCATTCGTCTCGACGCTATCCACGACTTTGAGTGCATAAGGATGACAGCGTGTTGCGCCTTGACCAAAGATAATCAGCGTCCGCGATAAGATATTTGCACCTTCCACAGTCACTCCAACTGGCGCCGAGCAATAGCCTTTGGCAAGGATATTATTCGGACCTTGCATCACGCCTGCACCCGCACAAATGTCCATTCCGTCCTTACCTAGATTCTGAGCAATTTCGGTGGTGTAAGTTTTGAGTACTGCAGACATAACAGGTGGATGTATACCAGCATTAAGTGCTGAACAACTAAACACCCGAGATGCTTCTAGCAAATAACTTAAAGCCGCAATCTTACCAACCTTCTCCTCTACGCCTTCCATATGACCGATAGGAATACCGAATTGTTGGCGTACCATTGAATAGGCACCCACAGTCGCCGTCACTGATTTTGCGCCACCAATCGCACCTGCTGGAAGACTGACTGCACGACCACCAGCCAATTGCTCCATTAACATGCGCCAGCCATTGCCCGCATTTTCTGCGCCGCCGATAATATTCTCAATAGGAACGATCACGTCCTCACCAATTAAAGGCCCATTATCAAAAGGCTCTCCGACTGGATCGTGATGGTCACCTGAAGTAAATCCTTGCGTTCCTTTATGAATCAATACAGTGGTAATGCCAATATCTTCGCCTTTACCCAGCAAGTTATTTGGGTCTTTCAGGTTGCATGCAAGCGTGACCAAATTTGCTGTCGGGGCCAATGTAATATAACGTTTACGAAAATTGAGTTTGATTTGAATCGCACCCGCTTCATCACGAAATACTTCTCCTTCCGCCTTAATACTTGCAGCATCAGAACCTGCAGTCGGCTCAGTCAAACCAAAACAAGGAACATATTCACCCGTCGCGAGTTTTGGCAAATAACTATTCTTCTGTTCATCAGTCCCGTAATGTTTAATGAGTTCCGCAGCACCCAACGAATTAGGAATTACGACATACGTACCCATCGTAAACGAGTGAGCATTGAGCTTGACCATAATGGTTGAGATTGCCAGCGGCGAAAACTCTTTGCCGCCGTATTGCTTCGGAATGAGGAAACTCATAAAGCCATTGGCTTTTATAAACTCGAGTACTTCTTCAGGAACTTTTTTTGTGCGAGTGATTTCGTAATGATCCACCATCTCGATCAACTCATTACACGGCCCATCCAAGAACGCTTGTTCTTCAGGTGTAAGGACTGAATATGGCTGACTCAAAATCATATCAAAGTCAGGTTTCCCTGAAAAAAATCCACCATCGATCCAAACATCGCCCGCTTCTAGGGCTTGCCGTTCGGTATCGGAAATCTTAGGCAAAATATGATTGGATTGCATCCACTTCATAAGGAAGGAGAACATGGCTACACCTCGCATGTAAATATTTTTGGTTATTAAATATGCTTCAAATAATATAATCGAAGTTATATTTCAATACTAAACAAATATTTGAGAGGGTATGTATAGATTTAGAATTAACGTGTATGTGTTTTTATTTTGGGATGTAGACGGTGTTGATGAGATTTTATTGAAGCAAAGTGTGGGCTGAAGCAACATACACTTGCTCAGCCCCACTATTTAAGTTCAGCTATTAAGCATACTGTAATTGACTGGTCTGTGAACGCTGCGCTGGAATATGGTTTCTGGTCATCGCGAGACGACCGACGCGTTGTTGTTCACGCTTGTTGATATGATATGCAATCGTGAATAAGTGTCTGTCTGTCGCGTGTAATAGATTAACGTGTTTGTAGAATGCAGCTAGACCGTAGTCCAACGTCAACATGCCAAAACACTCATCAATAAAATCATCACCTAATTGTGCAACTTGTGAACAATCGACAGTTACTACGTCATCTGGATTGCGAAAAGCGAGGGCAAAATGTCTACGAATCTCGCTACCATCTTTGCGAGTTGTCGCTGCATTTGCTGGGATAATTACGGTTTTAGTATTCATACTAGCGCTCTCCATTTCTTTGGTCTGCGGTAGGCATCGTGTTGGATCTGTTCTACAGCGACAGCTTCCTGCTATGTATTTAGAATACGAAATGCCTAACACACTATATGTAACCATCGTGTAACTGCACTTTTTCTAAAGAAATGGAGGTCGAAATGCGTTGTGTCCTGATGATCAGGTAATACAGCATTTTTTGTGAGAAGTGCTTTACAAAAAAATCTTGTTTTATCGATGACTGGCGTAATAATTTGATCCATGAAGTAAGGTAAATGAAAAAACATGAATGTTGTTCTTGTGTAAACAAAAGTGATCAAAGTCACGCTTTATAAACTTCTTATTTTATGACCATTGACCGTCAAGAACTCTGTTATTTATAAGAATCGATATAGTTCACATTGCGCTGAGAATCTGAAGCGCTTAATTCATTTAGGCGCAATCTAGTGCCATAAAAGTATGTTATAAAATAATGACTCAAAAAATATTAACGTCTCGCTTCTAGCGAGGATTATTTACCATAAAAAACGTGTCTACCTATTACAAAGCTATAAAGCGTAATGCGTTAGTTGGACATTATCTTAATATTCTTATAAGGATGCTCAATGAGTTCCCATACTCATCCTATTGTGGCACGATTTGGACAAATCTTGATTTCATTGATCTTGATCTGTGCAACAGTCTGGGGCAGTTTTGCATTATGGTATCAATTTCCAAGTGCTGAGCTAGGCAAAATAACAATCATCATATTTTGGATCTCATTCGGTGGATTTACATGCTGGAGATTATGGAACACAAGACCTCACGGGCAAGCCTTCGCTGCATTCAGCATTGTATTTGTAGTTTTACTGGGATGGTGGAGTACGATTAAGCCGTCTAACCACCGCGATTGGGCCGATGAAGTCTCGCAGGTTGTACAAGCACATGTGAAGGACAACCAAGTCACATTGGATCATGTCCGTAACTTTAATTGGTATAGTGAAACTCAACACGATTCGCAATGGGACACACGTCAATATGATTTAAATCAACTTGTCTCAGCCGATTTAATTTTGTCTTATTGGATGGGTCCAAAGATTGCACATACTTTGGTCTCCTTTGGCTTTAACGATGGTAGTCACGTCGTTTTTTCTTTGGAAATACGCAAAGAACGAAATGAAAGTTTCTCGGCCATTGGTGGTTTTTTTCGTAAATTTGAGGCAATCATGATCGCCGCTGATGAACGGGATATTGTCCGTGTTCGCACTAATATTCGCGGTGAACAGGTCTATTTATATCGACTCAATGTACCGCAAAAAGACTTACGGATGATGTTTCTAAATTACGCTGATGAAGCGAATGCATTAGCGAATAAACCAAGTTTTTATAATACATTGATCAGCAACTGCACAACGATTGTCTATGATCTCGCAAAGCTTATTTCGACGACATTGCCACTCGATTATCGTATTTTTTTGTCAGGATATTTGGGTGAATATGCCTATGATACTCATCTGTTGACACCCAACTATAGTTTTCAAACCTTACAGCAGCGTGGACATATGAATGCACGTGCAATTGCCGCTGGGAATAATCCTCAATTCTCTACATTGATTAGGCAAGGCGTGCCGGGAATTACGCAAGCTCGGGGAACACCATGATCACCTACCCACTAAATATAAGGTTTGACCGTTTTGTAGGCATGGCATGGGTTACAGTATTACTGGCTTCATTGAATGGCTGTGCAATGGTCAAAGTCAGCTCGACGAAACCTGCTGACTATATTACATTGCAGCGCGGAGATATTTTGACCACTGGCAAGCTCAGTTTAGCGACACGGGATACGCTTGGGCATCCCACGTGCAACGTGGGAGCCAGCTCGCGTAGGTAGCAATAACCAAAGGGCATTGCGACACCTGCATATGATCTACAAGCATAATTTATTGGTAGGCTGGTTTGGGATTTCATGTGTTGTTTATGGATTTTATTTCGGCTGGCGCAATGCGCTTTAGCTTATTGCGCCCTACGCGAGCTGCGTCAGCGCCAACCTACAAAATCAACCCAACTTACGCGCGTTACCTGTCAGACCTTCTAATTTCAAAGCTAAATCAAGCACCGAATGAAACTTATTGTGAACATCAGTAGCTAGCAATCATGGCTGGCGCAGTGCTGTTGTTCGTTGCTTGCTCCTGAATCAGACGATTCAGGTTGTCGTATTGCCAGACGGTTTGTTTGTTGATGCCTGTGCCGATTTCAACCATCGCTAGATGATTACGGGCGTTGAGCTGGTGAATGTTTACGCTTGGGCATCCCACGTGCAACGTGGGATCCAGAAAATATGAGCCTTCAGGCAATGTTGATCGCGTAATGCGATTCATCCCATCACGCATATATGTGATCGCAGTTACCTTTGCTTCAAAAAAGCGATTGCTTCTTCATTCTTTAAATTAAAATTACGTCTATCTTGAAATCTGACTGTTTGTAAATTTGGCATTTGTTTAATAAAACCTAAATTGCCATCTTTGATTCTACAATTGAATACCAAATCTTTAATAGTTTCATTCCCTACTAACCAACCTAGACTATCGACATCACAATCGAAAATCTCAAGTGACTCTAAATTAGGAATCGTCGACACAACTGAAATATCTGCTACTTTAGGGCAAGCCTCCAATCTTACTTTTTTTATAGTCGGATTGTTCATTAAAGCTGTAATAGAATGCAATTGTGAGCAATTCTTCAATAGGATTGTATCTAAGTTTGATAGCCTATCGACTCCATCTAAGGTCATTATTTGCTTAGAATACATAATACTTAAAAATTCTAATGACGGTAAATCATCAATAACACTCTCTAATGACGCACTTTTATATCCCTCCATTGTCAATGATTTTAATTTTGGATGACCATTTAATGAGTTTTCAAAATTCTTGAACCAAACTAAACTTGCCGCCTCTAGTTTAGTAAACTTCTTTAAATCAATTTTTGCATTGGTTAGATCAATAGAAATGTAAAGTAAATCTGATAAAACATACAGCAAATCCCAAGAAGGAGACCAGTCCCTAACAATAAGTGAGTGGACTAGCCTTTTATATGGTATCACCCTATCTAAATTCATTTTTGAATCAAAAAAACTTAAAATCAAATCTTCAAAGGGTTTATTTGCTAGAATTTCTAACGCTTCATCAGATTTATCACTAAATAACCACAGCTGCCATAATCTCTGACCTTCTTTGCCAAAGTAGAGCTGATACTTAAATTCAACCTCTGACATACTAAACTCTCTTTAATATTAAGGACAAAATTTTAGTCCTTTAACTTCTTTTGCAAGCTCTTTATTCATGGCAATTTCATCGCGAGCATTGAGCAAAGCTTTCTTACCTCCGAACATATTAATAAAAAATTGTTCAATCATACGTTTATCTGCCTCATACCCAGCTCCCACATAGAAACGACCCAATGTTTTTTCAACCCCTAATTTCACAGCCTTTACGTGCTGTTCAAATCTTGCATTCATCTCTATAGACCGACCAACATATTTACCGCCAGCTCCTTGTAACACATATATACCTGCACCCTCAACCAGTTCTCCAACCAACATATACGCCCCTTGTTGAACAGCTACGCATATTAGTTGACCTCCCACCTTACGAAGCGTTGCTGTATATGTAGCTGTTGTCATTGTTGCTTGTTGTGCTTCTATATCTTCTGCCACAGATTCTTCGGTTAAACTTGCATATCCACTAGGGTCATAAAATAATTTATAGGATAAGTTTATAAAATCAGTCTTCTATCCGCACTATCATATCCAAGTCAGCCCGAGTATCAAGGTTAAATGTACATTTATGTGCTGCGATGCGTAAATTAGTACACTTATGCTTTGGTGTTTTGAAGCATCAAATACCTTATCAAGCTAATTATCCGCCAAAATTAGCTTGAACGGTGTTGACTGCCAAGACGGTATCTACGCTTGCTCGCCTAAAAGCCTCTGGTAAAGCGCCGATGTCGATTATTGTAGCGTTGATGCGTAAGATTTTAACAATTGCACAAGCAGTCCTTAAATCGCAGCAACCCTTTAATCCAGAGTTGCATGTGCATTAAAAAACAGCTTGTGATTGAAAAAACTGTTGACGTGGCTAACGGTATCTACGCTTGCTACGGCAATAAAATCAATTCACCATCAATAGACTCATCAGCCTTCTACGCTTGCCATTTCAGGTAATTTATGAAACTTTAAATACTCATTAAAATAGGGAATAACATCATCTTTAATTGCTTTTATACATTGAGCAACTGGTTTTTTTACTCTTTCTTGCGCTTGCTCCTCTGATACAGGCAGTAAATCCTCTTTAATAAAGATTTCTCTCCACTGTGGATGACCACGTGGCACCGAAGGTTCCCATACCTTCCAATCCAAAAAACCTTGATTATATTTCTTATGATGTAAAACCCCGTAGTCTAGCAACATATCATTTGAAGCCATTTCTTCTCCAGTAAGTTTTGGTCCAATCTGTCTGGTTAGTTTATGAGGAAATACACCATTGACCGACCAGCCAAACTCCAATAAGAAACCCTCTTGTGTTTGACGGGGAATCATGTGCAAAAAAAAGGTGAGATGCTCATGAAATTGATAAGCATATATTTCACTTCCCGCAAAAATAACAGTCTCACTTTTTTGCTCTTTGGTGAGCTTCAATTTAAATTGAGAAAAAAGATTGAGTTGTTCTTTCATCTCTTTTTCAAATTCAACTTGTAATGCCTGTCTATAAATTTTTTTCAAAATCTATTTCTCCTTATCTTTACAACATCAGTAAATTCCTTAAAGTAGAAATTAACTCTACTTCATCTTGGATAAAGATGGGGTTAGTTTGTGTTTCTTCTAATGCTAATCTGCTAGCAATTTTAGCAAGTGCTTGCTCTGTTGCAGTATTAGAAAACACTATGACTTCCCCTCCATTTGCTAAAGCTGCATCTGTTGAGGAATATGTGACTATTTGTCCAATTAATCGCCTTAAGGCGGCTCCACCCATTGGCAAATTAGTTTTAACTTCAATTTGAACCAACCGATCACCAACTTGAACTAATAAATCAAGAACTCTGGGCCCACCAGCACCCACTAATCGAATTTGGCTACGAACCATAGCTTGAGGCAATGCTTCACTTATAAGACTTTCTATATCGGCTTCAAGTGCTTTACCTGCAACTCTATTAATTGCAAGAGTTTCAGCCCTAGCCGATGCCGTAGAAATAGCAGTTTGAACACCTTCTCCTTCAATCCCCGCCATTTCCCCTGCAAGTGATTCATGTCCTGTTGGATCAGAATACATTAATGGATTCCCATTAGCATACAAATACTTATGCAAACTAATTGGTTCTTGATTATTACCTTGGTAGCTGTCCTGTTGGCTGAACCTACCAATACTCTGATTGTAATACCTCGCCCGATTGTAATACTGATTCAAATCAGAGTCGTATTGCTCGCCTGCATATAGGTAGTTATTTGTCGTCGTTCCAGTCTTGCTTGTGGTTTCTCCATAGGCGTTGTAGCTATAGGTGTCTGTGGTTGCTCCTGTCGAGTTGGTCAGGGCTTTGGTGGAGCCTTGAGCGTCTTTCAGGACATAGCTAGTACCTGTCAGGTTGGTTGTCGCACTGATGAGTTGATCACCATAGCTGTAACTGGTGCTGTTTGCGCCATTACTTTCTAGGACGACTTGAGCGTAATCACGGTTCTTGTCGGTGATGTAGTTGGTGGTGACGCCATTAGTGGTTTTACTACTGCGAATCCCATCAATGTCGTAGCCGAACTGGTTGGTTCCGCTTTGGATCAGTTGGTTTTCGGTGTTGTAGCTGTAGTTGCTGGTGATGCCGTTTTTTTGACTACTTGTGGTGTTGCCCTGATTGTCATAGCTGTAGGTGGCGGTGGTGATGCCACTTGTGGTTTCTGACATCAGACGATCGTTGTTGTCGTAGGCATAGTCGGTGCTGATACCGTCTTTGCTTTGATTGGTACGATTACCCACTGCATCCATACTGTAAGTGGTGGTATGGATCATGGCTGGGGTGGTGCTGTTGTCCGTCACTTCTTCCTGAATCAGACGATTGAGGTTGTCGTATTGCCAGACGGTTTGTTTGTTGATGCCTGTTCCGATTTCGACCATCGCTAGGCGATTGCCGACTGCATCAAGTCCATAGCCGATGTTGTCAAACATGCCATTGGTGGTGCTGTAGGCTATCCCAACTAAACGGTTGCGAGAGTTATAGTTGTAGCTGGTGATGATGCCATTTGGTAATGCTTCACTGGCTTTGTTGCCCACGGCATCATAGGTTTCAAGGGTGGTGCCTTGTGAGTCGATGATGGTGGTGAGGCGATTCAGCGCATCGTAGCGGTAGTTGTACACCTGTGTGGTTGAGCCATTTGCAGAGGCGACGACCATTTGAGTTTTGTTGCCTTGCGCGTCGTATTGGTAGCTCAGGCTGTCATTGGTTGGTTTGAGTTCTCGGATGAGGTGGTCTGCGTTGTCATAGGCATATTGAGTGGTCGCGACTTGATTGCCTGTAATATGCTGACTCATCAGCAAACGACCTTCTGCATCAATGTTCAATGCATCCAGACTACCGTCGGCATAGGTCTTTCTGACCAGTTGGTCGTTGTTGTCGTATAGATAATAGGTGGTGTGTCCATTAAAGTCGGTGTGGCTGCTGAGTCTGCCAGCAGAGTCATAGCCGTTGGTTTCAGTTTGACCGAGTGGCAGGCTGCGACTGATTTGACGACCGTAGGCGTCATACGCCCATGTAGTAGTACGGTTGAGCGCATCAGTCTGAGTCACTTTATGACCTGCTTGATCGTAGCCATAGCGGGTGACGTTGCCTTGGGCATCGGTCACGTAGCTGAGATGGCTCATGACGTCATAGCCGTACTGAGTCACTTGACCGAGTTCATTGGTGACTGAAAGCTTATGACCTAGGGCGTCGTAGCTGGTGAGGCTGGTATTTTGGTCAGCATAGGTGGTTTTGACCAAGTGATCCAAGACGTCGTAGCTGTATTGCGTGGTGTTGCCATTTGCATCACTGCTGCTGATCATGCGACCGAGATCATCATAGGCAACTGAGCTGCTTTGATTCAGTGCATTGATCGTTTGTATTTTACGATTCAAGGCATCGTAGCGATATTGGGTGATGTTGCCATTGGCATCAGTTTCGCTGACGATGTTGCCAACTGCATCATACCCAGTAGTTAATGTTGCGCCAGTCGGTAATGTGGTTTTGACTTTACGATTGAGTGCATCGTAGACGTATTGCGTGACTCGACCTAAACGATCCGTCTCGAAAATCACATTGTCATTCGCGTCATAGCCGATTCGGCTGGTTGTGCCATCTGGATAGGTAGTGAATACAAGTTTTTGATCTGCGTTATAGACATATGCCGTCATCCGTCCGAATGAGTCGGTATCGGTCAATACATTCTTAAACCCATCATAGGTTTTTGTGCTACTTGTACCATCGGAATTGGTCTGTTTCAGGACATTACCATCAGCGTCATACACCCAAGTTGTCACTAAATTCTGGACGATTCCTGCGGCATCTTTATAGGTTTCAGTTTGGCTGATTTTACGGTTATTACTGTCGTAAACATAGCTGGTTGTTTTACCCGCTGGATCAGTTGTGCTACTGAGGTTGCCATTGGTATAGGCGTATTGGGTTTGATGCCCCAAAGCATCGGTTAAACTGGTCATGCCGTCGCTGCTATAGGCGATAGCTGTATTATTGCCCGCAGCATCTTGCAGTTGGGTTGGTCGACTGAGGTTATCCGTGGTGTTGGTAGCAACGGTTCGACCGCTGCTATCGACTTGTGTGAGCAAGATACCATAGGGGTTGTAGGTGTACGTGGTTGTACGACCACGCGCATCGGTTTCCGTCAGCTTGTTGTGCTTGTCATCATACGTCCAGCTGGTGGTATTGCCATTGGCATCGGTACGAGAGAGTTCATCGTAATTGGTATTATAGGTATGGAGTGTGGTATGACCTAAAGCATCCAGTTCGTTGATGACATTACCAAAATCGTCGTAGGTATATGTCGCGGTATGACCGAGCTTGTCTTGGAAAGCTTCTTGATTTGCTTGCAAGTTATGTGTCATCTGCACAGTATTCCCTAATGCATCCGTGACACCAATCAGTCGACCATCTGCATCGTAGTTATAGCCTTTAACCAGTTTGCCATTAGCATCGACGATGGTGAGCAAGCGATGCATTGCGTCGTAGGTATACCCATTATATATGCCCGCAGGGGATGTCGCGCTTTCCAGATTTCCTTGACCGTCGTAGCGATAACTCCAATATGAGCCATCAGGCAATGTTGATCGCGTAATGCGATTCATCCCATCGCGCATATATGTGATGGCGGTTCCATTGCTGTGGGTCACGCCATTATTATTGATCGTCAGGGTGTGTCCTGTTAGATCTGTGATGGATTGGAGTCCCGCAGATTTACTGAACTTGTATGTCGTGCCGTCTTTGGTAGTTAGCGTAAATTGGTCTGGGATAAACCAGTTATAGTCGGTGATTACATTGCCATCCGCATCAATGTCTTGCGAAGCAACAGAACTTTCCCATTTGCCATTCGATAAATAAATAGAATGCGTACCCACAATATCAAATGTGGCATCAGTATTGCCCGTCGGTTGCATGGTGTAGTTGAACGCGACACCATCTAGAAGGAATTTCCCCGCAACATTTGCACCATAAGTATTGCTAAATTGAGGTTGGAATGTTTCTACAGTACAATTAGGCAACGTCACAGAGACAATCGGAACATCACCTCGATTGACGGGACGCAAACTGATATAACCTGTGGCGGTATTGGTTGCAGCCATATCAATTTTGGTAAAATACGGCTCCCAACCTGTATTGATTGGTCGACTTTGTTGGATCTTGATTTGCTGCGAACCCAATTGCCAGCCATAACCAAAGTCACCAGAGATGGCACTATTACGGCTGTCGTAACTGCGTTGCAAGCTAATATCAATGCCAGGCATCGGCACTACAGCATCTTGTAACGTAAACGCCAGATCACCAATTTTCATTTTACCTGCGATCACGACATTATGAACGCTATCTGTGACCAGACCACCTGCGTTCAAGATTTTGATGTCTAAGGTGTACGCACCATTGACCAGCATCGTGGGGTCGATGGTGGCGAGTGTGCCATTCACCTCGCCTGTACCGCTTTTCGTCCAGATGGGTGTTTGTGATGAATCAGGATCATAGGTGCTGTATAAGCTGACCGTCCACGATAAGACAGCCTGCTTATCCGTGATCGTTCCTATGATGTCAGTCGGTTTGGTGATCATCAACGGGTTCGCAGTATTATTAATCGTCACCACCGCTGGAACACTATCTGATGGATCTGCCGCAAATATCGTTTGAGTTGCCGTGGCAATATCCTTACCTTCAGCTACCATTGCAGTCAGCGTATGTGAACCATAGGCCGCAAAGGTCAGTACGGCTTGATGATTCACATTGATTGAGACAGGATTTCCATCTACTTTTAGTGTGCCGACAGCATCACTTCCTGCTCCCGTCAAAACAATGGTGGCTGTAAAGTTAGTATTAATATTGACTGTATTTGGTGCTTGAATTGAAACGCCTAGTGGTTGTGGCGCTGCGATAGTCAATGAATAGCTTTGTGAAACAGCTGCGTGTCCATCCGAAACACCCAGCACGATCGTGTAACTTCCAGCGACTGCATTCGCCCAACTGATCAGTCCTGTATTGGCATCAATCAGTAGACCAGCAGGCGCAGTCACCAGACTATAAGTTAACTGATAGTTATTTGGATCTGTCGCAGTGACTTGATATTGATAGAGTCGTCCACCTGCACCCGTCGTCACAGGCGTGGAGGTAATCGCTGGAGGAATGTTGACAAATACACTGACCGTTTGATGCGCGACTCCACCCTCGGAGGTCGTGGCGATAAGGTCAAAACTGACCGCTCCAGCCTGCGCCAGTGTCGGAGTCCAAGTCAGAGCGTTGCCCGTCAAACTCATCCCCTGCGAGGCATTTGTACCAAGGCTATAGGTGACTGTTCCTGCGCTCGGGTCATCGGCACTTAGGGTATAGCTATACTGCTGCCCCACTTGGGCGGAAGTATTGGGGGTTGAAATCCAAACGGGTAAGAGTGGCGGGAGATTCGCGACATTGAGGGTCACGGTTCCTGTCGCAGTGAACTTGCCGTCACTGACTTGATAGGTAAAAGAGTCTGTACCAAGGTAATTGGTGGCGGCCGTGTAAATCAAATTGGGTGCAGAGCCCGACAACGTGCCATGAGTGGGCTGGGTCAATACCTGATAGGTCAGTGCAGGATTACCCACTTCAGTACCAACGAGGGTCACGACGCGTTTGCCATTTTGAGTGACATCGAGCGATAGATTTTGAGCAAACGGAATCGGTGAAACACTGATATTAACCACAGCACTGGTGGAATACGTGCCATTACTGACGGTATAAAAAATACTGTCCGTTCCTGTGAAGTTAGCATTCGGTATATAAGTCAGGTTCGGGGCAGTTCCAGATAACGTTCCATTCTGTGGCGGTGTAGTAATCGCAAAGGTCACTGCCCCGCCGTTCGGGTCATTACCTGTCAACACGATGGGAAGTGTTGCATTTTCGGCAACAGATACGCTTTGTGATGCGGTAATAGGCTGCTGCGGAACTGAGACGATGGTGAAATTGACCGTCAGTGTCGAGGTTTCCGTGCCATTCGTAACCTGATAGACCACGCTGTCTGACCCAAAGTAATACTGGGACGGCTGGTAGCTGCTCATGCTAGTCGGTTGGTTACTCGTGAATGCAATTTGCCCATGCGTCGGAGGTGTTAGCATCGTATAGGTCAGCATTTGACCATTGACATCAATTTGAGACGTTGGATAGCTGACAGGTGAATTCTCATTCGTTGTGAGATTAATCACTTGCGGCTGTAGTGGGTAATAAATCGCAACCACATTGATATAAACCGTTTGTAAAGTTGACGCACCACTGCTATTGATCAGGTTAAACGTGAATTGATCCACCCCATGATAGTACGCCGTTGGGGTATAAACATAGATACCGTTTTGCTGTGCAATCGCGCCATGAGTAGGCTGCTGCGCGATGGTCGCTGTTTGCCCCGCACTTAAAGTGTTCATCGGGTCTAAATTTAGAGCTTGGTTTTCAGGGGTGGTTAATGTGGCGGGTAAACTGATTGAGATTGGAACGCCTGACCCTGAATTAAAGAAGTCCTCACCTGCAGGTGTCCCATACGCATCCCACCATAAAGAATATCCATAGAAACTTACTGAAACGGGGTGATCTGCAGTGACTGTATGTTGCTGGGCGGTAGCAGTAGTTAAAGTTGATACTAAAATCTGGACGTACTTATACCCTGTATCCAAAATCTCATGCCAGACTGCACTGATCGACTGACCATCCAGCAAAACACTAGAGACATCCTCATCTTTAGCAATGACTTCAATATAGTTTAGTGAGGTATCCACACCATAATAACTAGAACTGAAAACATCCGTTGGCATCGCAAATAGGTAGTTAGATGAAAACTTATTGGTGGGTATCAACGCCCTCATACTCGATTCTTGACCGCCTGCGGCATTGGCTACAAACTGGTTGACCCAAACAGGATTGCTTGCCTGAATGAGCGATTCTGCTGATACGGTGGCTTGATAATATCCACCATGATTGAGAGTCGCGATCAAGTGATGGTTGAGATAGACCAACGTATTATCCATCGCTGCATATACCATCAGATAATTCAGCGGCGAATTACCAACAGAGGGGATGGCCACAAATTCCTGCCCCCACTGATCAATGGAAGCCTGCTGCTGATAAAAATGGTTCGCAAGAGGCGTAGTATAGGGCACCGATCCAAGCGCAATCCCTGTAAAAAATGCAATCGGTTTATCTGATTTAACAAATGTCCCATCTAAACTGTAATTCAGGCTGGCTCCAGGAATCAGATGATAGGTTTGACCTTTATTGAGCGTGACTGTGTACGGCGTCCCATAACTCGGTGTGGCAGAATTGACGACAAACGCGCCAGCGGTCTGATCATAGACATTTGAAAACTGTGCAGGATTTATAGTTACCGTGGTATTGTCTTGAGTAGCAACGATAGCGGCTATCTGAGGCGCATTACCATAATAGACAGGATGATAAGCTGTTTGCAGGTACGAAGTTCCTAAAGAACTCGTTGGATAAATCACTGTTTCACCTGAACTTTCGAATTCAGTATTTAGAGCGTAAAGAGAAATAGGATTATTTGCGTAAACATGAATCCCTGCATTTGCAGTGATGTTTTGATACCCCTCATATGCCATAAAAGGCTGTGACATATACACACTGGTCAAATCAACCACACTAGGGGTATTCGCCGTGACCGTCACGACTTGGCTGTAATTTAGTCCAGGAATTTCAACAGTTGCCGTGGTGTTGACAGTCGATGAAATATAAACTTTTAGTTTTTCGAATCTACGCAATGGTTGATAATTTGCAAAGTAAGTCAGCCAAAAATCTTGCCCTGCATTGGTTGATGGTGAAGAAACCGTAATCGTTGCGGTCGCAGGTATTGAAGTCACTTTGCCATCGTTGGCGGTATAACTAAAAGTGTCCTGACCCGTAAACCCTGCATTGGGCGTATAGACTGCTTGGTTATTACTGATCGTTACCTTGCCATTTGCAGGGGCTTGGCTTACTGAATATTGCAGTGCATCACCATCAGCGTCAGTTCCCAACAAGTTGATCGTGACCGGCTGATTGACGCTGGTTTGACCTGTCACATTGCTCACAACTGGTGGATGATTGACTTGATTCACCTTTAATGTTGCGGTTGCACTACTCGTTAAACTGCCATCACTCACCGTATAACTGAATTGATCTTGTCCGTAAAAATTAACGGCTGGGGTATACGTTAGATTCGCTCCCGTACCACTCAATGTGCCATGTAGAGGTTGAGTCGTCACGCTATACGTCAGAGGATCTCCATCGACATCGGTTGCAACCAATGCCACACTCGCTGCGACATTTTCATTGGTTGTTGCACTGACGTTTTGTGCAACAGGCGCTTGGTTAACGTGATTAACCGTAATGCCACCTGTCGCTGTTGCTGACAGTTGTCCATCACTGACGCTATAGCTAAAAGTATCTGCGCCATTGTAATTCGTTGCTGGCGTATAAACCCAGTTTGCACCACTTCCCGTTAATGTCCCATGCTGAGGCTGTGCCGTAATCGTATACGTCAACGTTGAACTATCCACATCGGTCGCAATCAGAGGGATATTAGTTGGCGTGTTTTCATTCGTAGTTGCACTCACATTTTGTGCAACAGGTGCTTGATTGACATGATTAACTGTAATCGTACCAGTCGCTGTTGCTGAAAGCTGCCCATCACTGACACTATAGGTAAACGTATCCGTCCCATAGTAATTCGTTGCTGGGGTATAAACCCTGTTGGTTCCACTACCCGTTAATGTGCCATGTTGTGGCTGAGTGGTGATGCTATAGTTAAGCGTTGGACTATCCACATCAGTGGCAAGAAGGGTCAGGTTCGTTGATGTATTTTCATTGAGTGTTGCACTGATATTTTGTGCAACTGGCGCTTGGTTAACGTGATTAACGGTAAGATTAATTGTCCCCGTATCGGTAAATACACCATCGCTGACGCTATAAGTCAACGTATCCGCACCGTAATAGTTCGTGCTCGGCGTATAAACCAAATTCGGTGCAGTTCCTGACAATGTTCCTGTTCCATGCGCTGGATTTGTCGTGATCGTATAAGTGAGTGCATCACCATCTGCATCAGTTGCTTTTAAGGCAACTGGAACCGCTTTGTTTTCATCGGTGGTATAACTGGAGCTTTGTGCAACTGGCGGTGTATTAAAACAATGTATAAAGCCTTTAAACCGAACCTTAATCCAAAACTTCTTCGTTGAATCATCGTCATCATCGTGATGATCAAAATCTTTGCGGTCTTTTGACTCACTATATTTATTTTGTTCGTTCTTGCCTTTCGAATCATTATCTTTGGCGTCTCCTCCACTATACCCACTACCTAGGTAATCAATCTTGGCATAACCACCAATTTGATAAACAATATGTGAGTGATAGCTGATCAACCCAAGATGACAGAACTGTTGATACATCCATGATAAAAATGAATGTGATGCGATACTATTCGGCACATCTATCGTGTTTACTGCCTTCCACAAAGGCACTCTGATTTCTTTATTGATGTTGAATAAATTAAATTTTTTACTACCATCTAGACGCTCTAAAACTGATAAATCAGCACCATACACCCAATTATTTACTTTTGGGGTGTTGTCACTACCATAGGGATTGAAGTACCGATCAGATGATCTTTCGGATGCTGCCTCAAGTGCAAAAGGGAGTAAGCCAGTATCACCATGCCAATTTAACCATGCAAAACCAGAAGCATTGGTTTTTGGCTGATGTTGGTAAATGGTATAAACCTGTCCAGTGGAATTATCATCAAAGGCGTCAGCTGGAAGCGCCAGAGATTTAAAGACACATTCTTTTTTTGGGTCGATGACATGACAACCATCATGATGAACGTGATGCTCATGTCGAAGTTGCAACTCGGTTGCATAAGCAACTTGCACAATACTGAAAAGTACAAAAAGCAGAAAACTTGCCACTAAATTGTTAATTCTTAGTATGTACATCATCACCCCATTTTTATTTAATATCGTTCTAATTTATTCGTTCATCTGAGTCATAATTTATTAATTTTATATAACCCAACTGCTATACAACTTACATAATTAGTATTTTTAATAACAAATTACAAACACTTACTCTAGGCGAACGAACTTTACTCGATACTGATATAAGCGTCAATATTTATTAACTTAGATAATCTCAACCCAAATTGAACATCTGAACAAATAAGTCAATCAAAAAAAACCACTCCAGAATAGGAGCAGATTCAACTCACCATATGAGAATCCCATGCGATAGATCGCTAAATGTCT
>JANYEL010000012.1 GCA_025363155.1 Moraxellaceae bacterium | reverse complement strand
GTAACGGCAGTGGACAGAGAATCTGGCAGCGCATTGGAATGCTTCGACCCAAAACTAACTGCCCTTGATATAGGCTGGCTAATAGACTTGAATGGGTGAGTAATGCGCCCTTAGGGCGTCCTGTGGTTCCGCTGGTGTATTGCAGCAATGCAATATCACTTGGTAGCGCAACTGGCCAATCAATTGGATGACTGCGTTTAGATAAAATGTCACGCAAACGGGTATTAATCAGCAACGATTCTTTGATTTGGAACACTTGCAGTAAACGTGTAACGGAAGCCCATCCTTGCAAAAAGGCTTTCATGTTCGCATAGTCACTTTGGCGGGTGGTGACGATATGACGAACCCCCGTTTGCAACAACATGGGTTGGATTTCTGCTAATAAAGTCGGTGCAGTGACAAGTAGTTTCGCGCCAGAATCTTGGAGTTGGAATAAGACGTTATCGGCATTATTGGATATGCCTAAATTGACCACGACTGCGCGTGCAAGCCACGCGGCATAGAGAGCAACGCCGTAGGAAAGACTATTTGGTAAATATATAGCGACACGATCACCAGGTTTTATATTGGCTTCATGAATCATCCATGCAGCCAGTGTTCTGGCACTGCTATACAGTTCAAGATAACTCAGCGTGACATTTTCAAAAGCGAGTGCAGGTGCATTTGGCGCGGCTTCGATTGTTTTATTAAAAAGTTCTAATAATGTTTTTTCAGTGGCATTAATCCGCCCACGTCCAACATACAACGCAGTTTGCCGCGTTGGTCTTGGAGCTTTAGTTTTCAAACTGTTGTCGCTTTGCACCAGTAAACATCCTCGAATTCTGTGTGAAACGTAATATATTTATAAATACAATCTATTACCTTAGATTGGTGTTGCACATGCCGCACCGATGATGATCATTTGATCTATTCACTGGTGGTGATGTTTATATTCTTATTATATAGAACTAAATCATATAGAACCGACGGGTTCTAGCCAATGCATTAATCGTTCAGGATGTGTGACTGACAATCGAATCGTGTGGATGGTTGACGCAACTGGCTGAATTTGAAAAGCCATAAGTTCATCGCGTCTAAACACATGACAGGTTAACAACGTCCCAGCGTCAGCGCAAGCTTTCGCATGAAAACCTGCGGCATCCGCCCAGTGTGTGAGCAGCGCAGTTGTTGCACGAATACCATCAATTGCAATTAAAGTATCGTGTGCGGATAGCCCTGCTTGCGCACCCACAGAATCACGAAGCACTTGTTGAATGACCAGACCATGAGGGGAATCCGTGGTTTTAAGACCAAGTGGCCAAACTTTGTTTTCAACTGCAGTTTGCACACCGACTGCTTCAAGCATGGTTTCTAGCGGAAGTTCGGTTGTCCCTTCGACATAGTGCAGCCAAAAATCATTCAGGCGATCACCGATGAGTTGTTCACAGATATCAGGAATGGTATTCGATGTTAAAGATTGACCTTGTTGTGCCAGCTGATAAAGTTGGTGCATCACGGCATCCAGCGAACTGCCGCGCTCGCGTAAGGTCAAATCTAAACACAAACCGATTAAAGCGCCTTTGTTGTAATAGCTGGTTGTGGCGTTTTGCGAGTTTTCATCAGGGCGATAATATTTAATCCATGCGTCAAAACTGGAGTCGCTGACGCTCTGATGTTCCCTGCCTGCATTCTGGCGATAGCGGGTAATTTGTTCTGCTAATAATTCTAAATACGCTGTACGTTCAATCACACCACTGCGGTATAAAATCAAATCATCGTAATAAGAAGTGAATCCTTCAAACACCCACAACATGCGGGTATACACTTCCCGCTCTAAATCAAGCACTGCAAACTCTTGCGGACGAACGAATTTAATCATCCACGCATGAAAATACTCATGACTACACAGCCCTAAGAAACGACGATACGCTGCTGAAGGTTGTTCTGCCTCATTATCATGCGGTAAATCTTCGCGTGGGGTAATTAAACTGGTGCAGTTTTGGTGTTCTAAACCGCCGTAACTTGAACCCGTCGCCATGACCATAAATAAATAATCTTTGAATGGTGCTCCACAAAAAAAATCAATTTCATAGCGACAGATTTTGACTAAATCAGTTGCTAGGCGCGTCATGTTCGTACGATGTTTACCTGAAATAGCAATTGAATGCGGAATGCCATTAACATCGAAACTGGTAATTCTTTGTTCAGCAATTTCAAAAGGATGGTCAATTAGATCGTCGTAGTTTTTTGCGCTATAGCTATGGATGCTCTTTAAGTCAGTATTTTTGACTGCATGAAGAATGGGTAATGAACAGGCAATGGGTTGTTTGGCAAATATATGTCCAGACTTAATGGTTAATTGTATCGGTGACTGCTCTTGTCCTGCGACGGCAAGGCAAACACAAGCAGGATTTGCATAGGCTCTTGTATGATCTAAATATGCCCCGCGTACTGATAAATCAAATGCATAAACTTGATACTGAACAATGACGATTGCGCCAGCTGGGCAATTTAATCGCCAGCGATTTTTTGTGATTTTTTCAACAAGAATTGAGTCTGATGTTGTGAGTGATGTCGCTGATATTGTGCTGACATGGCGCGCAAACTCTCGAATGAGGTAGCTCCCTGGAACCCATACAGGAAGCCAGAGTTCTTGTTGTTCTTGAGCTGTAAATGTCATACTCACATCGATCAAATGCTGTCCAACGTGCTCAAACGTGAGGGTATATTTAATTGGAAAATCAGCAGACGAAGGGTGAGTGCCTTGTTCAGCGTTTGTATGATATTCCGTCATTGTCACCCTACTCTATTTGCCAATTCTGCGCTGTTCGTGGCGATATAATAACGACTTTTAAGCCTTATAAATCAACTTATGCAAAAACGATTGCAACTGTCAGACATTCGAGACAGCGAATATCGCTAGAATCTGTCATATTATCCTCAGCATATTTCTAATAATTAATGACTAATCAATGATATTTGCATTTTACATTATTTGCATTTTTTAAAAGTTTCTTCTTAAACCTGCTTGTTATAAGCATTTTCAATATTAGGACTGTTATATGACGCAATCCAAATCTAGTAATTCGCCAACTCGTATTGTCATCGTCGGTGGCGGTGCGGGTGGTTTAGAGCTTGCCACCCGTTTGGGCAAAAGCTTGGGTAAATCAGGCAAAGCCCAAGTTCTTTTGGTTGATTCGACGTTGACGCATATTTGGAAACCGCTGTTGCATGAAGTGGCTGCGGGGACGATTAATTCTTTTGAAGATGAGCTGAATTATTTTGCTCACGCATCGAAGAATTATTTCGAGTTCCATTTAGGTCAGATGAAAGGCATTGATCGTGAAGCGAAACGAATCATTCTAGAGCCACTCACCGATGGTCTAGGCCATGAAATTGCTCCAGAACGTAGTCTGCGTTATGACAATCTCGTGATTTCGATTGGTTCAACGTCGAATGATTTTGGAACTGTTGGTGCAAAAGAAAACTGTATTTTCCTTGATTCACGCGCACAAGCTGATCGTTTTCAGCGCGAGTTTTTGAATCTATATTTACAAGCTCAAGCGCGTTCACTGGAAACAACAAGCCCGCAAGTTCTGAATATTGCCATCATTGGTGCAGGCGCAACCGGTGTGGAATTGGCTGCTGAATTGCACCATGCAACGCATGAATTCATTCGTTATGGTTTAAATAGCATTGATCCAAAGAATGTCAGTATTACGTTGATTGAAGCGGCTGATCGTATTTTGCCAGTGCTTTCAACACAGAACTCGGCAGCAGCAACGAAGCAATTGCTCGACTTCAATATCGATGTGATGACCAGCCGTCGCGTGACTGCAATTCATCCTGATTCTGTTGAATGTGATGGCGGCATTTTGATCCCAGCTACGCTGAAAGTTTGGTCAGCAGGGATTAAAGCGCCTGATGTGTTGAAAGAGATCGCAGGTTTGGAAACCAACCGTATCAACCAATTAGTGGTTCGTCCGACCCTACAAACCACGCGCGATGATTCAATTTTTGCTTTCGGTGATTGTGCATGTTACATCCCCGAAGGTGCAGAACGTCCTGTGCCGCCACGTGCGCAAGTAGCTAACCAACAAGCAATTGTTTTGGCAAAAATTCTGAAAGCTAAACTTGCTGGAAAACCACTACCGACATTTACCTTCAGTGATAAAGGTTCGCTCATTTCTTTAGGTGAAACCAATACCGTGGGTAACTTGGTAAATAAAATTAACGTGCAGGGTATGTTTGCTCGCATCATGTATCTTTCACTTTACCGCTTACATCAAGTCGCGTTACATGGTGTGTTCAAAACTAGTGTGTTGATGTTTAAAGACTTGCTGTCACGTACTTCAGGACCAACACTAAAATTGCATTAATGGAATTTTAGAGGTAATAAAAAAGCCATTACTGCATGTGAATAATGGCTTTTTTGTATCAAGCTTATGTGTTTAAGCTGATATTGCTTTAGGGTTTTCACCGTATAGGTTGCTACCTGTATCACTATCAGTTGCGCACCAAACGATTAAAACAATTATTCCAATGATTGGTACTAAAACAATAAGTTGCCACCAGCCACTACGATTTATGTCATGCAAGCGGCGCGCACCGACAGCAAGACTGGGCACTAACACTGCTAATGAGTAAACGAATGATAAAAATTCTAATCCGATCGTTTTAGCAACGATACCAACAACGATAGAAATAATGATGCTAATCAGCGTGAACATCCAAAACTCTTCACGTCTTGCCCGACCGTCAAATGTCGCGTATTTATTTTTCAGTGCATCAAGAAACCAATTCATGTTTTATATCCTTTCTAAGTTTTTAGTTTGACTGTCTATTTTATAAATGTGATCGACAGTAGGCTTATGGATCATAGCTTCGTTATACAGTAAAAAAACCTAATTGCAACAAAGAATAGCTGTTAATTCTTAGGAAGAACCTTACTAAGTCATCTATCATCTTATCTATTATTTGCAAAATTTATGAGTCATTTATGAGCAATTTATCCACTGTTGCATTTTCTATGCTCGATCTTGTTCCTGTGTGTGTGGATGGTACGATTGAACAAGCATTACGAAACTCACTCAATTTAGCTCAGCATTTAGAAGCATTAGGCTTTACCCGATTTTGGTTAGCTGAACACCATAATATGCAAGGCATTGCCAGTTCTGCGACGGCTGTTTTAGTGGGTTATATAGCGGCTGGAACGACGACTATTCGCGTGGGTTCAGGCGGTGTTATGCTTCCGAATCATGCCCCATTGGTCGTAGCTGAGAACTTCGGTACATTGGCAACACTCTATCCAAATCGAATTGATTTAGGTTTGGGTCGCGCACCTGGGACTGATCAAGTCACGATGCGAGCATTGCGGCGTGATCGTATGGATGGTGAGGACTTTCCAAATCAAGTTGCAGAATTGCGCGCATACCTTGCACCTACAAGCCCAAGTCAGCGCGTGATTGCGATGCCCGGCGCAGGTACAGAAGTGCCCGTATGGCTGCTGGGATCAAGTTTGTATAGTGCGCAACTCGCAGCGCAGCTCGGTTTACCGTATGCGTTTGCATCTCATTTTGCACCTCAGTTGATGCATCAGGCGATTCAAATCTATCGCACACAATTTCAACCTTCATCTGTTTTAAAAGAACCATATCTTTGCCTTGGTGTGCCGTTAATTGCTGCACCCACTGACGAAGAAGCTCAATTTTTGGCGACGACTTCCAAGCAACGGATTCTTGCACTGATGCGAGGTCAAAGCCTCGTACTGCGCCCACCAATTCCTAATGAAGAACTTGAAGCTCAATGGTCACCAGCAGAAAAAGCTGCGGTTGAGGCGTTCTTGCAAGTCGCAGTAATTGGAAGCCCAGAAACGGTGAAAGCGAAATTAGAGCAATTACTGGCAGATACTGATGCAGATGAGTTGATGTTTGTTTCTGATTCTTATGAACATGAACATCGTTTACGTGCTTTTAATATTGTGAGTGGCTTGCGATAAGGCAGTTAATATTAAAAATAGAAACGTCGAACGACTATTTCAATAATCGTTCGACGTTGTTGATGCAGTTCTTTTAAAACTGTTAGAACGTTTCGCGGTCAAAGGTAGACGATACTTTGTGAATTGTTAAATCCGCACCGTGATACTCTTCTTCTTGCGTTAAACGCAGACCCAGCGTTGCTTTCAATATGCCATACACCACTAAGCCACCAATTACCGCAATACTAATACCAAGTAATGTGCCTATGATTTGTGAGTAGATGGATACGCCGCCCAAACCGCCAAGTGCTTTCATTCCGAAAATACCTGCTGCAATACCGCCCCATGCACCGCAAACGCCATGCAAAGGCCATACACCGAGCACGTCATCAATTTTTAAACGGTTTTGGGTGAAGGTAAACAAATAAACAAACATGCCACCAGCGATTGCACCAATTGCGAGCGCACCCAAAGGATGCACAATATCGGAGCCAGCACAGATTGCAACTAAACCTGCGAGTGGGCCGTTATGCATGAAACCAGGGTCATTTTTACCCGCAAAGTTAGCTGCTAAAGTACCGCCAACCATTGCCATCAATGAGTTGATTGCAACTAAGCCCGAGATCGCATCCAAACGCTGCGCGCTCATGACGTTAAAGCCAAACCAGCCGACAATCAGAATCCATGAGCCTAATGCGAGGAATGGAATTGATGACGGCGGATGTGCCGCAATGCGACCATCTTTACTATAGCGACCATGACGCGCGCCAAGCAGCATGACAGCAACCAGTGCAATCCAGCCACCAACAGCATGCACAACTACTGAACCTGCAAAATCATGGAATGATGCACCAAAGGTATTTTTCAACCAGTCTTGGATGCCGTAATTACCGTTCCAGCTAATGCCCTCAAAGAGTGGATAAACCAATGCAACGAGGAAAAAAGTCGCAATCGATTGCGGACGGAACTTGGCGCGTTCCGCAATACCGCCAGAAATAATTGCGGGAATTGCAGCAGCAAAGGTTAATAAAAAGAAAAATTTAACCAGCGCATAACCTTTGTCGGCAGTGAGTACACTCGCTGTGTCAAAAAAAGTGATGCCATACGCGAACCAATATCCGAAAAAGAAATAAGCCATTGCTGAAATAGAAAAATCAGTCATGATTTTACCAAGCGCATTCACTTGGTTTTTTTCGCGTACAGTGCCCAATTCTAGGAATGCAAAACCAGCATGCATTGCCAAAATCATGACAGCACCTAACAGTACAAATAGGACGTCATTACCGTTAATCATCTTAACCCTCGCGGAGCATCATGCGTTGAACATAGTTGTGGGATATGGTGGCTTGATTTAAAACATTATTTGAATGTGTTAAATCTCTACAAATTTGATGTTGATTTATGTTCTCAAGATTCTGAGAGAATCAAAAAAGATTGCCATATTGCCCGAAATTAGTGCGATCAGACAAGCATCATTTGCTGTTTTCTGCGCTTTTCTGGTTCAATTTTTATTGTTGTAGAAGTGATTAGCAAGAGTGCCTTATAAATACAACGTTTTTTTACGGTAGATTGACTACAAAAGTTTTATGATTGGGTCATGTTCTTTGGAGTAGTTAGCCGCAATGCAACAACAATTGATGAAAAAATCACAATCGCAAAGTTTTCAGATGACGGTTCGCACTGCGGTTCGACTGGTCGCGCTACCCTTAAGTTTTGCATTATCTATCAGTAGCGCACATGCGTTTGAACCCTTTGAAGCGAATTACAGCTTTAATATCGCGGGTCTGCTGAATGGGACTGCCTCGCGCACATTGACCGTGAAAGATGATATTTGGAACTATAGTTTTAAAGCCGACATTGCGTCATTAGCCACTGCAAGCGAATTCAGCCATTTTCGAATTAAAGATGCTAAAAAAAGTGATGACTTACCTCCACGAATTGAATCTTTAGATCACTCCTATCATTTCAAATTCTTAACCAATAAAAAGAACAATAGTTTTAAGGTCGATTGGGATAACAAAGTGGTTAATGCCACGAATCAAAATGGCGAGAATAGCTATCCTGCTCAAGTCGGTATGCTCGATATGTTGGATTTGGAGTTGCAAGTTCGGGAAGACATTAAGCATAAGAGATTACAGCCTTCTTATCTGTTAGCTGACGATAAGGGCGTGTCAAAAATTAGCTTTGTGAATGAAGGTGATGAAAAAGTTACAACGGATGCTGGCACCTATGACACAGTTCGTATTCGTTTAGTTCAAGAAAATCAAAAACGTAAAACTTATTTTTGGTTAGCGCCGAAGTTAGATTATTTGCCTGTTCAAGTTCGTCAGGATGACGGCAATATTTCCTATGTATTGAATTTAACCAGCTATAAGTCCAACGCAAAGTAAACAAATGCACAGATACATCCATTTGATTCTTAATTTTTTTAGAGTAAGCTCATCATTACGGTGAGCTTTTTCTTTAGAATTCAATTTTAAATTCAAAAAACGAAGGAATTATAAAATGTATTTATTAGGGAATGTGTTGGTTGGTTTGGTTGCTCTGCTACATCTCTATTTTTTAGTACTGGAAATGTTTTTGTGGGATACGCCATTTGGACGTAAGGCATTTGCTTTAACCCCAGAATTTGCTGCTGAATCAAAAACCTTAGCAGCGAATCAAGGTCTCTATAACGGCTTTCTTGCAGCGGGTCTGATTTGGGGGATTTGTTGCGGTGATGACGGGTTTGCCATTAAGCTATTTTTTCTCAGTTGTGTGATTATTGCTGGAGTCTTTGGTGCAATGACGGTCAGTCGTAAGATCTTCTTCGTTCAGGCATTGCCTGCAATGATCGCGGTTGGTGTGATATTGATGGCGCGATAACTTTAGAAGTCGTTTGTTTTTCAGATCATAAATTAAATGATTGAAAGTAAAATGGATTGTACGGGTAACCCTTGTGGTTACCCTTTTTATTAGGGCTACCACAAGGGGGCGCCCCTACATTTTTTAAATTTACTCTTCCCGTGTTGCTCTTAACACTTCTTCAATCGT
Source organism: Moraxellaceae bacterium (assembly GCA_025363155.1). Lineage (GTDB taxonomy): Bacteria > Pseudomonadota > Gammaproteobacteria > Pseudomonadales > Moraxellaceae > Aquirhabdus. The sequence continues at coordinate 12,311 of JANYEL010000012.1, read as the reverse complement.
GGTTTTGCCTAATAAGACTTTCTCTAAACCGTCCTGACGAATGGATGGCGAAAGCGTCCGAGCAAGTTTTTCCAACTCGTGTTCAGCGACTTCGCTATGAATTAAACGACGCATCGCATCATCAACGGGCACGACTTCATAAATTGCAGTACGACCATAAAATCCAGATTCATTGCATTTCTCACAACCTACTGCGATCGGAATTTGCAGAGGGTGCTCATGTTTTATTTGGCTGAATAACGCTTCTTCATAATCATCTGCTTCACGTCGCGTATGACAATGCGGACAGAGTGTACGCACCAAACGTTGCGCAACCACACCAATCAATGAGCTGGATAATAAGAACGGCTCAATGCCCATATCTTTTAGACGAGTTACCGCACCAATCGCAGTATTGGTGTGCAAGGTCGATAAAACCAAGTGACCTGTCAGTGACGCTTGTACTGCAATCTCAGCAGTTTCTAAATCACGAATTTCACCGACCATCACCACGTCAGGATCTTGGCGTAACATCGCACGTAGACTGCGCGCGAAAGTCATATCAACTTTGGTATTGACCTGAGTTTGACCAATGCCTTCGATTTGATATTCGATTGGATCTTCAGCGGTGAGGATGTTTCGAGTTTGGTCATTGAGATCGGATAGAGCCGCATAAAGCGTTGTCGTTTTACCTGAACCCGTTGGCCCTGTGACCAAAATAATGCCATGTGGACGATTAATGAGCTGAGTGAGACGCTTATAATCATCGTCCATTAACCCAAGCAACGACATATTCAAACGTCCTGCTTGTTTGTCGAGTAAACGCATGACCACGCGCTCACCGTGGCTGGATGGTAGCGTTGAAACCCGCACATCCACTTCCCGACCTGCCAAACGCAATGAAATACGACCGTCTTGCGGAATCCGTTTTTCGGCAATATCTAGGCGCGCCATAACCTTAATACGCGATACCAATAATGGCGCAAGTTCGCGACGTGGTTGTACGATTTCACGTAACTGACCATCAACACGCAAGCGAACAGAGAGTTTTTTCTCAAATGATTCAATATGGATATCAGAAGCATTTAAGCGAATCGCTTCGGACAACAGCGCATTAATCAGACGAATAATCGGCGCATCATCTTCTTGATCCATCAAGTCTTCAGCTTCAGGCACTTGATCAGCGAGACTTAACAAATCAGGATGATCTTCCAAACCAGCGGCTACTTCTTGTGATTGACCACTGTCGCGGGAATATGAACCAGCCAATAAGCGGGTGAACTCTTCATCAGTAACCGTTTGATAGCTTGCTGGTGCACCAATGACACGCCGCGCTTCGTTGAGTGCAGGCAAAGGTGCATTATCGCGTAAGACGATGATTGTTTCAGCGCCATCAAATTTGAGTAAGACACCGTGGCGCTTGGCGAAGCTATAAGGAAGTTGAGCGGGTTGGTGAAGAGTGTGCACTGCATAGTCCGTTATTTTAATGGCATACAGTGAGTGTACCGTACGCGCATGTGGTTGTGAAATCGCATGATCTGTAATTAGTCATCTAATTAGTATGAAGCATGTAAAACAATTTAAGGAATAACGTATACCCAAATCGCCCAGCAGTGAAATGCAGCACCCGCTAATACAAAAATATGCCAAATCGCATGATTATACGGAATCTTTCGAATCGCATAAAAAATGGTGCCAAGGGTATAACTTAAGCCTCCTGCAACCAGCAAAGTCAGTAATTGTATCGGTGCGGCTTGATAGAGCTGATACATCACAAAAACCGAAAGCCAGCCCATCAGCAAATAAGTGATCAATGAAGTACGCGGAAATTTATCTATAAAAAACATTTTAAAAACAATGCCAGAAATCGCAAGTACCCAAACCACCACCAATAAAATATCAGCTAATGTCGTATGTAAGGTAATCATCAGAAATGGCGTGTAACTGCCCGCAATCAACAAATAAATCGCGCAATGATCTAAGCGATGCAATATGGTTTTTTGTACTTCATTGGTCGCGCCGTGATATAGCGTGGATGCTAAGAACAGCAAAATCATACTGATGCCATAAACCGTCACGCCAATAAGCTGACCGTGAGTTATGGCGGGAGACGCCGAAGCTTTCATCAACATCAAAACAGTCGCAACAATCGCAGCGAGTGCACCCAGTCCATGACTCAGCGCATTGGCAAGTTCTTCATGCGGATAATAGGGCTCAGCGGGTTCGGCAAGTTTAGGTTTGTTGGGTTGCATGATATTCCTCAGCTGAGTGCCACTGCTTCATTTGAATCGTTTGGCTTTTAGATTAATTTGGACAATATCATCTTCGATGGAGGCATAGTAGTTCGATATCGATCAAAATGATGTATTCACTTGAATATTTTTCTTCTACATCAAAATCTTTTTTTTGAGTTCATTGTTTAAATACAAATTTTTATTCGTACGAGTTTCGCCAAAAACACACCAATTGATACCTTTTTTTACTTGTTAATCTGATGATTCTGCACCATGCTCTATCTATATAGAGGCTATTTTCATGAACATTTTTTTGGTTGGAGGAGCGGTACGGGATTCATTATTAGGTCGCCAAGTAACAGAACGTGATTATGTGGTGGTCGGTAGTACTCCTGAACAAATGGTTGCACAGGGTTTTAAGCCTGTCGGTTCTGATTTTCCAGTCTTTTTGCATCCTGAAACGCATGAAGAATATGCGCTTGCGCGTACCGAAAGAAAATCGGGTACTGGTTATGGCGGCTTTACTTTTTATACCTCGCCTGATTTAACATTAGAAGAAGATTTAATTCGTCGTGATTTGACGATTAATGCAATGGCACAAACATTAGATGGTCAGACGATATTTGATCCCTATCATGGTCAAGCTGATTTAGAGGCGCGCTTATTACGTCATGTCTCCCCTGCTTTTGCCGAAGATCCGCTGCGCGTTTTACGTGTGGCGCGTTTTGCTGCGCGTTTTGCTAATTTAGGTTTTACCGTCGCACCAGAAACTATGGCCTTTATGCGGGAATTGACTGAGAGCGGTGAGCTTTCGAGTTTAACCCCTGAGAGAGTGTGGAAGGAAACAGAACGCGCGCTCGGCGAGGATCGTGCTGAGGTTTATTTTGAGGTTCTCCGTGAGTGCGGCGCGCTTAAATTATTACTGCCAGAACTTGATGCCTTATTTGGCGTTCCACAACGTCCACAGCATCATCCTGAAATCGATACTGGTGTGCATACCATGATGGCGTTGCAACGCTCCTGCGAATATGGCTACTCAACTCAAGTGCGTTTCGCGACGTTGTTGCATGATTTGGGTAAAGCAATGACACCACAGGATGAATGGCCGAGGCATGTACAACACGAAGAGCGTGGTTTGATTCCTGTTCGAGAAGTCTGTAACCGTCTTAAAGTACCTAGTAGTTTTCGCGATCTTGCAGAAATTGTTTGTCGCGAACATCTTATGTGTCATCGCGTGCTCGACTTACGTCCAGGCACGGTTTGGCGTTTGTTGCAACGCATTGATGTGTTGCGTAAACCTGAGCGCGTGGAAGAATATATTCAAGCCTGTATGTGCGATGCGCGTGGACGCTTGGGTTTAGAAACCCGTGATTATCCGCAAGCCGATTATTTGCGCGCGGCGATTGTCGCAGTGAGAAAGGTACGTGCAGCAGATTTGCCGACTAATTTAAAAGGTTTGAGTATTGGCGAGGCTTTAGTCGCTGCGCGCATCGAAGCGATTACCGCCATTCCAATGGTGCAGCAAACTGAATTGGACGTACCTGTACCAAACCCATCGCAAGCATACGAAGAAGAAGTCAATCAGTTGGTTCATTAACCCTGAGATCTGTGTAAAATTATTCATTAATTTTTGTTTTAACTTACTTTTAAATCATGCTTAACCAAGGATGTCTTATGACTACGCTTTACACTGCTTCAGTTCCAGTTTTCAAACAATTGCTCTCTGCGTTAAGTGATGTACTCAATAAAGCAGAAGCACATGCAACAGACAAAAAAATTGATCCAAATGTGTTGCTGCAATCACGCCTATTTCCAGACATGTTTCCGTTGATTCGTCAGGTTCAAATCGCGGCTGATTTTGCCAAGAGTGTCCCTTCTCGCTTGGCTGGTATTGAAGTGCCTGCTTATGATGACAGTGAGCAAAGTTTTACTGAGTTGCAAACTCGCATTAAAAATACATTAGCAGTACTTGATGGCTTTACCGCTGCTCAGATTGATGGCAAAGAAAGCTTGGAAATCGTTTTACGTCCAGGAACACCAAAAGAGAAAAAACTGACAGGTGAAACTTATTTGCTGAATTACGGTTTGCCACAGTTTTTCTTCCATGTGACGACTGCTTATGCAATCTTACGCAGTAACGGTGTTGAAGTCGGTAAACGTGATTTCATGGGTGCGTATTAATTCTAAGTAGTTATTTAATATTGATAAAATAATTAAATTAATTGCGCTGGCGAGCTACTGGCGCAATTAATAACACCCGTTAAAAATTTGTGCTAAATTATTCAAGTCGTAGAAAATAAAAAACATTAACTAAAATTAAATCGCAAGACTCAACCTCGGTGTGGAGCAAAAGGAAATGCATCACCAAAAAAATCCAAAAATTGCCTATGTCTTGTGGTTCTTTCTCGGCGCGTTAGGCGCACATCGTTATTATCTCATGCAAAATAAATCCGCCACCATGATGCTTTTACTGGCTGTTGCTGTGGTGCTCAGTCGTGGCTATTTACCGTTGGCTATCCTTCTGTCTTTATGGTGGTTGCTCGATGCCGTATTAATCCCAGGTTATGTAGATGCGGCGGCAGATCATTCGATGATACAAGTTGTGGAAGATCCTAAAGCCGATAAGGCAAAAGCTGCCGCACTTTCCGCCGTGAAGTTTACAGATGTTCAGCAATTACATGAATTGAATGCGCAATATATGGCGAGTTTTTTGCGTGGAGATATGGATGGCGCGATCAAGGGCGCAACTGAAGCATTATCGATATGTGAAGAGCAATTAGGGACTGAAAATGGTCATGCCGCAGCGATTCGAAATAATTTAGGTGAATTTTATTGCCGTAGTGGCAATAATCCGCAAGCGATTAACATGTTCAAAAGTGCAATCGCGATTCAAGAGCAATTTCCCGATAAAGATATATCACCTGAACAAGCACAAGATAGTCTCTGTCATTCCATCAATAGTTTGGCTCGCATTTATACAACACTTGGTCAAACCCAAGACGCCAAAAAACTGTACCGCAGTATCATAGATATTCTTGCTACGAATGAATCTACCAAAAATGTGCATACGGCAAAAAAGACACCTCGATATTATGTAAGTTATGCCAGTGCTTTAAATAACTTAGCGATGTTGTGTTCTGATAAAGGACAATCGGAACAAGCGCAATCTTTTTTCACCGAAGCAACAGCTATGCTTGATCATTTTCCCATCGAAAGTACTGAGCTTAAAGTTGAAATCATTAAAAATAATGCGACCAATGAAAGTACTTTACTCCATTATGAACGTGCCGAAACGTTGTTTCAGCGCGCAATGAGAATCCTTGAAGATTATGCATTTAGTTTAGAGAACCAACTTGATACAGCCGAAACTGAGTCAGATACAGTATTGGCGACCAATACTGATGAGCTGAATATTGTCTTTGATGATCAATATCATCCTCTCATTGATGAGGAGAAATTACGAGCAGAAGCACTTCAACGTAATGAGCTTCAGATGGCATCATGTCGCAATGGGCTGGGAATTGTTTATGCAAATCAGAATCGATTGGAAGATGCAGAAGTTGAGTTAATCGCTGCGTCGAAGATTCGTAAGAGTATTGTGCCGCAGAATGATCCAGAGCTGATTACAGGATTAAGTCATCTGAGCCTTATTTATTTTAAGCAGCATAAGCTCGAAAAAGCTGAGGCGATCAGTAAACATATTCTTGCGGCAAGGGAGCTTGCTTATGGCGCAGATCATGCAGATACGCAGCGGGCGCAGCGTAATTTAGAGTTGATTCAGGCTGAGATTAAGAAACAGGCGTAGTGTTTGAGTTTCTAATTAAAATAAGCTTGAGTCAGCTTTTACTCGTTTGGCGGGGAATGTGACATTGAAAGGGATTTTTAAGTTTTTTACAGTGGGTTTTGTTTGTATTTCAATTTGCTCACTCGTGAATGCAGTTGAGTTGTATAAGTGGGTTGATGAGGATGGAAATACTCAATATACGCAACAATCACCACTCAAAATTGGTGGGCACTCGTTAAGGAAGAAATCAGTTAAAAAAATGGTATTAGCTGATAATGAACACGTTGGTATATCAAGTAATTCGCCTTGTAATCCAAGAAATGGTGGTGGGTTTTCATTCGCAACGGAAGATGGCGGCGAGATCAATACTCACGATGATTTAATTCCAGATTGTCCAGAGTAAGATGATGCTGTTCTTAGTGTGATTTAATAACGCTAATATTTTTCAATCATCTCTCGTTAGTACTTCCAACAACTCAATTTCAAAAATTAAATTTGAATTGGGTGGAATTTTGGCAACTTGGCGTTCGCCATAGGCTAAATGTGCTGGAACAATTAGTTTGCGCTTACCGCCGACTTTCATGCCCATCAAACCCTGATCCCATCCTTGAATCACGCGTCGTGAACCTATGACACATTGAAATGGTTGGCCACGGTCATAGGATGAATCGAATACTGTACCGTCTTCTAATGTACCTTTGTATTGCGTGGTAATGAGTGCGCCTTTGACACAAGTTTTACCTTCGCTGATGACTAAATCAATGATTTCGAGTTCGTTGCTCATGATCAGACCTCTACAAATTGCTTAATCCCAGCCTTCATTTCAGTCATCGTTTCTTGCGCCGCTGCCAATGTTTCTTCTAAATCCGCCTGAGTATGGCTACTCGAAATAAAACCAGCCTCAAATGCAGATGGTGCGAGATAAACACCACGTTTCAACATGCCATGAAAGAACTCTCGGAATGCAGCAACATCACAGTTAGTCATTGCTTCATAGCTCGACAAATCTTTGGAATCAGTAAAATAAATCCCAAACATACCGCCCGCTTGCTGAACTTGCAGTGGAATACCGACGTCATCGGCAATGGCTTTTAAACCATTAAGTAATAATGAAAGCTTGGTTGATAATTGCGTGTAGAAACCATCTGCTGAAATTAGTTTTAGCATTGCAATACCAGCGCGCATCGCGAGCGGATTACCTGACAAAGTACCCGCTTGATACACACCACCAAGCGGCGCGATGCAATTCATAATTTCACGTTTGCCACCAAACGCACCCACAGGCAAGCCTGCGCCGATGATTTTACCCAGCGTAGTCAAATCAGGCGTGATTCCGTAATGCGCCTGTGCGCCACCTAAAGCAACCCGAAAACCAGTCATCACTTCATCAAAAATTAATACCGAACCAGACGCTGTACATACATCACGCAAGGTTTGTAGGAAGCCATTAATTGGCAAAACCAAATTCATATTGCCTGCGACTGGCTCGACGATGATGCAAGCGATTTGATCGCCATATTCTGCAAAACAGGCTTTGACCGCTTCAATATCATTGAACGGTAAAGTGATCGTGTGTTGCGCTAAATCCTTCGGAACGCCCAGCGAAGTTGGCACCCCAAGCGTCAACATGCCCGACCCAGCTTTTACTAGCAAAGAATCCGCATGACCGTGATAGCAACCTTCAAATTTGACGATCTTATCGCGACTTGTATAGCCACGCGCCAAACGAATGGCACTCATACAGGCTTCAGTACCTGAACTCGTCATCCGTACCATGTCCATTGACGGCATAATCTTGCAAATGAGATCCGCAACGGTCGTTTCGCTTGGTGTTGGCGCACCAAAACTCAAACCATCCGCAGCAGCTTCAATCACCGCTTGGACAATTTCAGGATGCGCATGACCTAAAATCATTGGCCCCCATGAACCTACGTAGTCGATATAACGACGACCATCCGCATCAAACAAATACGCACCTTTGGCTTTTTGGACAAATACAGGTGTGCCGCCAACGCCTTTAAATGCGCGAACTGGCGAATTCACGCCACCCGGAATGTGGACACTTGCGGCATTGAATAGGGCTTGGTTGCTGGAGATATTGGTCGAGTTGGTCATAGCGATTTGAACTTAAAAATATGATGGCGATTAGGGTCATAGTTTAACGTGTGACGGATTGATGGTGTTAATAATTCACTGGATTGAAACAATAAGAATCGTGACGATTGGTATCTATTCCCTCCACAAAAATAAAGGACGCATAAGCGCCCTATTATCTTTAATTTCACTTAGTCCCATTTCGGCGCGAAGTCAGGATTCACCAAACGTTCACCGCGATCTAGTGCAGCGATTGCCAGCATCTCATCTGTACTTAATTTGATTTGATCAGCCTGTAAATTACTCACTAGATTTTCACGCTTCGTAGAAGAAGGAATCACGGCAAAACCTTGTTGCAGCAACCATGCAAGTGAGACTTGAGCAGGCGTAGTATTGTGTGCCGCTGCAATCTTTTGCATTACCGTATCTTGCATCACCTTACCGTATGCAAGTGGCATATATGCGGTGATATGAATGCCATGTTTGCGCGCAAACTCAACGACTTTGTGATTTTGCAAGAAAGGATGCAATTCGATTTGATTTGTTGCAATCTCACTTGCGCCAACGGTATCAATCGCCTGTTGCATTTGACTAATCGTAAAGTTTGAAACACCGATTTCTTTGGTTAGACCCAATGCTTTCGCCTCTGCCAGCGTAGCAACATATTCCGCAACAGACAAAACATCTTCTGATACTGACCAATGAATCAAAGTCAGATCAAGTTGATCAACTCTAAGTTTGGTCAAACTCTCTTTTAAACTTGGAATGAGTTTGTTGTGGCTTAGATTTCCAGTCCAAATCTTTGTCGTAATATACAGGTCTTGACGTGCAATGCCGCTTGCTGCGATTACCTGCCCGACTTCGGCTTCATTGCCATAAATCTGCGCGGTATCAATATGGCGATAGCCGACTTCCAATCCTGTCGTGACTGAATCAATCACCACTTGATCTTTTAAACGAAAAGTTCCTAAACCGATTGCAGGCATGTTCATCATATTTTCCTTTTGGAATTGAGTTTTTAAAGATATTAATGAATGGGTTGTTAAGCGATTGCTTGAATCTTTGAATGACGTTTATCAAGTAACAAGCTCCAGACTGCGATCACTAGGCCAATCACTGTCAATATTGCTGCAACCCAAGGCACTGCATTGAGTCCTAATTGATGGGTAATGACCAAACCGCCTACATATGCACCCATTGCATTACCGAGATTGAATGCTGCGATATTGAGGCTTGAAGCAAGGTTTTGACCTTCGCCATGAGCTTTCTCAAGGACACGCATCTGTAATGGAGCAACGGTTGCGAATGCTGCAACACCGAGTAATCCAACAAAGAGAACGGCGGCAATTGGACTATGAATAGCAAATGTCATCACACCTAAAACAACAGCCAAGAATACTAATGAACCGAGCAAGGTTGGCATCAAACGTTTATCAGCCAGCTTACCGCCAATTAAGTTTCCGATAATCATCCCACCACCAAAGACCAACAGAATCGGTGAAACTGCTGCATCAGAAAAACCCGTAATTTGCGTCAGAATCGGTTGAATATAGGTATAAAACGCAAACACACCACCAAAGCCAAAGACCGTCATTAACAAGCCTAACCAGACTTGTGGGCGATGTAGAACAGTTAATTCATCACGTAACGATCCCAGTTCTTCACGCTTTGTATCACGCGGTACAAAGAGCGCAATAATCAGCATGGCAATCACACCAATGACCGACACAGCCCAAAACGTCGAGCGCCAGCCATAATGCAAACCAAGCCAAGCACCAGCAGGCACGCCCAGCAACGTCGCAGCTGTAAGACCTGTAAACATAATGGCAATTGCTGAAGCTTTACGATCAGCAGGAACGAGAGTTGTTGCAACAACAGCCGCGACACCAAAGAACGTTCCATGCGTTAATGAAGTTAGTACGCGTGCCGCCATTAAGTTGTAAAAGTCTGGCGCTAGCGCACAAGCAGCATTACCGACAATGAAGATCACCATTAATGCCAGCAACACTGTTTTACGTGGCATATGACGGCTTAATATAGTTAATACTGGTGCGCCAATCGCAACACCAAGTGCATAGGCTGAAATCAATAATCCAGCGGCGGCAATGGACACGTGAAGATCGGCAGAGACTTGCAACAGCAATCCCATGATGACAAATTCTGTAGTACCGATGCCGAAAGCACCTGCGGTCAGTGCGAGTAAGGCGATGGGCATAATCATGCTCCGTGAAAGAATGAAAGCATTATCTGCTGATTGTTATTTTCATAAAATAGTATAATCTGGATAACATAGTTGACTATTAATCAATAATAGTAAGCTTATTCATGATTCCTCAAAACATCTCAATGACCAATAGATCATTATGAAAACGACATTAGAAGAACTACTCGCCTTTCGTACGGTCGTGGATACAGGTTCGATTACTTCAGCGGCAGAGACTTTGGGGCAAACAGTTTCAGGTGTGAGCCGGGCGCTGAGCAGATTGGAAGAAAAGTTAGAAACCACTTTATTAAATCGCACAACTCGAAGATTAGCGCTCACCGAAGAAGGAAATGCGTTCCTCATTCATGCGCGTAATATTTTGACGTCTGTTGATGATGCAGAAGATCAAATCGCTTTAAGACGACAAAAACCTGCGGGACGTTTGCGTGTGAATGCTGCCTCGCCGTTTATGTTGCACGTGATTGTGCCTTTAGTTGCTGACTTTAGAGCGTTATATCCAGAAATCGAACTTGAGTTGAATACCGATGAAGTTTTTATTGATTTATTAGCCCAAGATACGGATATTGCAATTCGGATTGGGACTTTACGTGATTCAACTTTACATGCAAGAGCATTACCAGCAAGCCACCGCGCAATTCTAGCTAGTCCCGCTTATTTAGAAAAATATGGGACGCCAACTTGTGTAGCTGATTTAGATCAACATTGTTTAATCGGCTTTAATTCCCCAGAGCATCTCAATCAATGGCCAGTACGTCATGAGCATGGCGATAGCTGGCAAATCAAACCAACGATTCGTGTCTCAAATGGTGAAACAGCGCGACAATTGGCACTAGCTAATGTCGGTTTGGCATGTATTTCAGAGTTTATGACGGGTGAAGATCGTAAGCGTGGTGACTTAGTTCGCGTGCTTGAGCCGGAAACGATTGCTGTGCGCCAGCCGATTAATGCTGTGTATTACCGTAATACTCAACTATCTTCTCGCATCGTTTGTTTTTTGGATTTTCTTATTGCTCGCATGACTGAGAACGACGTTAGAAACTAAGCCATACTACGATGTTAATACTGTATAAGGTTTGACACGGTTTTGAGTAAAACTTAAAATCCGCTCTGAAAAATACGCTATGTTTTACATGCGATTCTGATTGATTCTAAACCTCATTCCTCGAAGGACTACAGTATGAACTGGGCAGCCTTCCTTTCTAGCTTTACGACAATGCTGCTTGTAGAGCTACCAGATAAAACCTTGATTGCAACTCTGATTCTGTCTACTCGCTATCATAAGATTCCAGTTTTTATTGGCGTCAGTCTGGCGTTTCTAGCTCAATGTATCATTGCTGTTTTGGCTGGATCATTGCTGACTAAATTACCTGAAAATGTCGTGGCTTATATCGTGGCGACGCTCTTTGCTGTGGGTGCAATCGTCTTGTGGCGCTCAGCAAGTCATGCTGGTGAAGATGAAGATGTGAAATCTGTGCTCACAACGTCACCATTTAAAATGGCATTGGTGTCATTTACGGTTTTATTTGCCGCTGAGTGGGGCGATGCTTCGCAACTCTTAACCGTTGCACTCACAGCAAAGTACCATGCGCCTTTTGCAGTTGGCCTAGGTTCTTGGTTGGCTCTGGTTGGTGTGGCAGCACTTGCGATTCTGCTCGGCAAATTCATTCAAGCAAAAGTACCACTGCATTTGATTCAACGTATAGCTGCATGTGTGTTTGCTGTATTTGCAGCGATTGCGCTTTATACGGCGATTCAGATGTAGTTTTTAATAAGATCAAAAGCAAAATCCCTCTCCCAACCTCCCTTTGCAAAGTGAGGAGCTTTTTCATTTTTACGAAGTAAAAATACTCCCTCCTTAGAAAAGGCTATGTCTGCGTTAACAGTTGAAATGGATTATTTTTAGCCAAAGCAACTGTTAGCGCAATTTCTGGAGTTAGAGTTTTTCCCCAACGCTCCAAAAACCTTCGCCATCCCAAATAATTCTCCAGATACTTAG
>JANYEL010000007.1 GCA_025363155.1 Moraxellaceae bacterium | reverse complement strand
TACTGAGTCTGCCATAACGCACGCCACATCCGTGTTAATAATCTTCGTTCCGCAGGTTTGAGTTGTGAACTCATTGATACGCCATAATTCATGGGTTGATCATTTTTATTCGCTGAATAGCTATTTGGGCGATGGGCAATATCGCCATGACGAATCGCTATTTTAGTGGTCAGTGGCATATCAACGCGGTGCTGTTTAACGCTGTCAGGCAAGCTTGGTAATAAATCTAAGCCAATTTGACTATTCAATTCTGCCAGCGAAATGATGTTGACCTGACCCGATGCATCGTTTGGTGAGAAATACACGCCAGCCGCTTTACGCTTCGGAAAATAAACCACTTTATACACATCCGATGGCACCAGTACATTACCGATTTTGCGCAGATTTCCGCCGCGAAACGCCGCGCCAGTAATGACATACGCTTCACCTTCTTGCTTGACCAATTCGCGAGTCACTTCTTCCAAAAGTCGCCAAGGATTTTGATTGTTATAGCTATTTTGCGGAACGATATTAGCCAGTGAAAAGCTATTAAATTGCTGTGCACGACTGCCCATATCACCATTCGGTGACATATGTCCGCGATCAAAACCACTGCCTTTATAGTCTTCTAATGTCGCACGTTCGTCATAGGGAAGTTGAGTTTCTTCATGGAAATTATTTTGCCGGTCCAATGTCACGGCGCGCTCTAAACGATCTCTCGTTAAATGTTCTGCCGACCACAGCGGGGTGCGCGTAATGCCTGAATACATGACTGTAAAGCCATCAAAACACAGCTCTTGCGTACTGCGTGTTAAGGCTTGATTGGTAAAGTTTGGTGCGTCACCCTGATAATAGTTTTGGCTACAGGCTGCATCGTCAGTCGCTGATTCTGAATAATTGTCGGCGTAAGCGGTTGCAATTTCCGCCTGAACTGCAGGATGAATACTGAACAATAAAGTGAATAACGTGGTGCTAATAATATTGCGGCGATAAAAAAACATCGGAACTCTTTTACTGAATAATCAAAAAATAGAAGGGGAAATTAAAAAGACAAAGCTGAGCATTCAACTTTGTCTTTTTTGATGAACAATAAATTGCGCCTAAATCTCGATCTGACTACCCATTTCCACCACGCGATTGGTCGGAATTTGGAAGAAGTCACTGACCGCACTGGTATTGCGCGACATCGAAATAAACAGCTTCTCACGCCATGGTGCCATGCCGTCGCCAACGCTATGTAGAATGCGTTCGCGAGAGACAAAGAAGCTAATCATCATCATATCAAAAGGGAGTTCAAGGAGTTTTAAACCCTGTTCGACTGCAACAGGGACATTTGGCTGTTCTTTAAAGCCATAACGCGCCACCAGTCGATAGAATTTATCGTTCAGTCGTTCGACCGTAATCCGTGTTTCTTCGTAGATATAAGGCACATCTTCAGTGATAACGGTCATTAAAATATTGGTTTCATGCAATATTTTATTGTGTTTAAGGTTGTGCAATAGCGCATGAGGAACAACCGTTTTACTGGCCGTCATGAACACCGCAGTGCCAACAACCGTATGTGCAGAATTTGTCACGTTGTTGATAAACAACTCGAGAGGCAATGTTTCGGTCTGTAGTTTGGCGAGCAACAGTTGGCGACCCCGTTTCCAAGTCATCATGATGGTAAAAGCAATTGCACCAACCAAGAGTGGGAACCAGCCGCCAGCCAGAATTTTCAGTGAACTTGCGCCGAAGAAAATCAGATCAAGGATGAGAAAGGGTAAGACAACCAAACCTACTTTCAATGGCGACCAACGCCACAAGCTAAACATCACGAACGCCACCAGTAACGTATCGCACATCATCGTCATGGTCACCGCAAGTCCGTAAGCAGACGCCAGATTTGAACTTGATTTGAACATCACCACAAGCACGATAATGGCTGCAAGCAATAACCAGTTTAAAAATGGAATATAGATCTGGCCGATTTCAGATTCAGAGGTGTGCAACACCGTGAAACGTGGTAAATAGCCCAATTGCATGGCTTGTCTGGCGATCGAAAATACACCCGAAATCACCGCTTGCGAGGCGATAACGGTGGCGATGGTTGCTAATGCAATCATTGGGTAAAGCGCCATTTCAGGCACCAGTTTAAAGAACGGATTCTCAATAGCACTCGGTTCGCGAAGTAGCAATGCGCCTTGCCCCGCATAATTCAACAGCAATGACGGTAAGACCACGAAAAACCAAGCCAATTGAATGGGTTTTCGACCAAAATGTCCCATATCTGCATACAGTGCTTCACCGCCAGTAATCGTCAATACCACGGCACTCATAGTCAAAAATGATCCCGCAGGATGATTGATGACAAAAAGACCCGCCCAATACGGGTTGACCATGTTCAGAATAACGGGGTTTTGGGCAATGCTAATGACACCTAACACACCTAGTGCCACAAACCACAGCAAGGTAATGGGACCAAAAAAGCGCCCAACTGATCCAGTGCCTTTACGTTGAATCATAAAGAGACCAATCAGTACCGCAATCGTGATGGGAATAATAAACGGGGTGAACACGGGTGTCGCAATCGATAACCCTTCAACCGCTGACAATACCGATACTGCTGGCGTAATAATGCCATCGCCAAAAAACAACGCAGCCCCAAACAGTCCAATTGCGATCAGAATGGCACGGGATTTTGACCCGATTTTTTTGTTGCGCAAGCTCAGCGCTAACAACGCCATGATGCCGCCTTCACCATTGTTGTTGGCGCGCATGATGATGGCGACATATTTAATCGAGACCACAATCATCAGTGACCAGAAAATCAACGATAAAATGCCGAGTACGTTGCTATAGGTCAGTGCGATTCCGTGGGATACATGGAAACATTCTTTCAGCGCATAAAGCGGACTCGTGCCGATATCACCAAAAACGATACCCAATGCGGCGAGAGTCACAGCAGACATCGCTGGGCGCTGTTGAGAGTCCTGCATACAACTAATCCAATTTGTTCTAATAACGCACATGGTAACATCGAATGAATCATCGGCGCATTTCGATCCATAAAAATTCAGATTGGCTTTAGTGTGGATTTTCGTTAGACTACCGCCCCTTGGTGAGGTGTCCGAGTGGCTGAAGGAGCACGCCTGGAAAGTGTGTATGCGCTAATACCGTATCGAGGGTTCGAATCCCTCTCTCACCGCCATATTGTTCTTGGTCGCGATTATGGAAAAGCCCAGTATTTAGTAGATTCTGGGCTTTTTGTTGTGCGCGAAAAAGTGAAGAGCGGCTTGATTCTGCTATTAACCTTTTTACTGGGTGAGTAGGCATATGCGCTGAGCTTATTCGTGAATGTGCGATCTCCGTAAATTTTGTTATTGTGGGTCTACTTTGGTTTGCCCTCCCATTTCTACTTTTTTTGGTTGTTATCGGGCTTGACTGTTGTAGCCGTTGTGTTAAAAACAAGCAATCACTGGTTTTTATCTATAGAATTACAACCAAATTGCCTGCTTTGTTAGACTTTAGGTTTATTTACTTTGTTTGTGTTTTGGGGTATGTGAAGTATGTTGAGATTGACTAAGTGCATAGCCATGTTGGTATCTGTATCATTTTTATCTGCTTGTGCGCTAGCTCCTGGAATGCGTGTTGGTAATCTTCCTCCCAATGGAACGATCATTACTGAAAATGGCTTAAACCTTCAAGTTCAAACAATAACAGTAAATACTTTGCCAGTCAGCAAGGCAGCCACGATTGCAGCTGATGCGGAACCGTTGTTTTATCAAAGCGTACACCCAGTCTATTTATTAGCATCAGGTGATGTTCTCGGAATCAACTTGTGGGCCAATCCTGAGCTGACCCCGCCTTCTGCGTCAGCATCGACACTTCAAGGTTTTACGATTGATCAAGCGGGATATATTACATTTCCGTTGATTGGGCGAATGAAGGCCGCAGACAGTACCCTCGAGAATTTTTCTGCAAAACTCAAACAAAGACTCAGTGCCTATTTAAAACAACCTGATGCGCAGGTGACAGTACTGGCCTATGGCGGCCGTAAGTTTAATGTTGATGGCGCAGTGAAAGCACCCGGTCAATTTCCAATTTCGAACCAAGCACAGACGCTCTATTCCGCTTTGGCGAGTGCTGGCGGCGCTTTAGAGACAGGCGATATTAATAATATTCTGCTTACTCGAAATGGTGTCAGCTACAAGTTGGGCTTGCTGGATTTGCAAAAAAGTAACTTGTCGCCAGATAAAATCTTCTTAAGAGAAGGCGATAGTGTGCATGTCTATTCGAAGGAAAATAGAAAGTTATACTTGTTGGGTGAAGCTGGGGTGCCAAGTGCACTACCGATTCCTGAGCAAGGATTGAGCTTGGCTAGTGTCATCGGTGAAGGACGGGGATTAAGTCCTTTGAGCTCAAACGCAACACAAGTTTATATCGTGCGCGATAATTCAAAAAATAATTTAACTAATATTTATCATATTGATTTATCAACGATTGCTAATTTGGCTTTGGCTGATCGCTTCAAAATGCAGGCCAACGATATTGTTTACATCGATGCTTCTGGATTGGCGCGTTGGAGTAGGGTTCTTAATTTGCTTCTGCCATCCGCACAAGGGTTAGCGTCGTTAAGTGCCACTGGGTACTACAATAAATAGTAATGTGGATATAAATGACGATGAATTTTCAGAATATAGTTGTAGTTTGTATTGGCAATATTTGTCGTAGTCCGATGGCTGAAGCCTTGCTTAAAGAAGCTTGTCCGCATAAGACGATTACGTCTGCGGGTCTTGAGGGTTTGGTGGGTCACCCTGCTGATCCCATCGCCGTTGAATGTATGCAGGAAATGGGAGTTGATATCTCTGCGCATGTTGCAAGGCGATTGGATGCGGCAATGATGATTCAGGCTGATATTGTGCTTGCGATGACGACTCAGCAAGTCAAAGTGATTGAGGAACGATGGGCTTTTGCTAAAGGGAAGGTTTTTAGGCTTGGACATTGGAGTAATCAAAATATTTCAGATCCCTATCAAAAAGGAAAGCCTGCATTCGTTGTAGCAAAGGATTTGGTGCGAGAAGGTGTGAAGGATTGGAGTTTGCGGTTGTAGTCTTTTTCGAGATGTATTGCGGTCTTAATTTTTTGAGTGTGATTGGCTTTGTGATTGGATCAATTGATTCAGTAAGCATTAAAATTGCGGTATTAATTAACTAAATAAATGTTGGGTAAGGTATGACGGCAGCAAATCAACAGCAAACCACTACTGAAAGCGAAAAAATTGATCTTGGGGAGCTGTTCAACACGATTGTTCAGAATTGGATGCTTATTGCTGCTTGTCTCTGTTTATCTGTTCTTGTCGCGGTGTTTTATCTACGGGTGACTAGCTCAATTTATTCTGTTGATGGATTGGTGCAGATCGAAAGTAATCAAAGCACGTCCGATGCGCTGTTGGGCAACGCAGGTTTGTCCGCCTTAGCCGATATGAAGTCGCCTGGAGATACTGAGATACAGTTATTGAAGTCTCGGTTTGTATTGGGTGAAGTTGTTAAGAATTTGAATTTGGACGTCGGGTTGTCAAGTGATCGTGATCGTTGGTATCGACGATTGTTTCACCCTGTCGTTGAGAGAATTGGTTATAGCACAAAAGGTGTGAGTTACTCCGCTGATGGACTTTCTATTGAGGTTAGTAAGTTTAATTTGCCTTATTCCATGCTCGATAAAACCTTTGAACTGGAGTTTTTGAGTGGTGGGCGATACAAGCTGGATCTAGTTGATAAGTCTAAAATTTCTGGTTTAGAAAATTTTGCGCCAATGACGGGTATGGTGGGTGAGTTATTAACATTGCCTTTAGGTGATGGGACAATGCAGTTACTGGTGAAAACCAATTCCAGTAATCTCGAATCGACTAAAATTTATTTAAGAAAAAACAACCTTCTGCAAACAGTCAGTGAAATCAGAGACAATTTAACGATTTTAGAGAAAGGGAAACAAACCGGTATTCTGGCTTTGGTCTATCAAGGAAAAGATCCAGATAATATTAAGCAGACTTTAAATGAAATTATGCAGGTTTATCTGGCGCAGAATGTAGAAGGTCGCACTCAGGAAACACAGCAAACACTCAAATTTTTGGATGGACAGTTACCCAAATTGAAGGCGGAGTTAGAGTCGTCTGAAAACATATATAATAACTTTCGTGAAAAAAATAACACGATTGATCCGACAAAAGAAGCCGAGTTATTACTGCAACAAAGCGTCGAGCTTAAAACCAAAAAAATAGAACTGGAACAACAGCGTGCGTTGCTTGGACAAAAGTACACATCGAACTTTCCTTTAATTGCGCAAATTCAGGCGCAAGTTTCTGCAATTGATCGTGATAGTAAAGATTTGGATCATCGTGTTTTAGCGATGCCTGAATTGCAGCGCCAATATTTGCAACTGTATCGCGATGTACAGGTCAATACCGTGTTGTATACCAGCTTATTAAATAGCTATCAGCAACTTAAAATCATGAAAGCGGGTCGAACTGCGACGGTTCGCATCTTGGATCAGGCGATTAAATCAGCTCAACCTGTTAAGCCGCAGAAACCATTGGTGTTGTTGCTCTCACTGGTGTTGGGTTTAGTATTAAGTGGCATCGTATTGTTTTTGAGAAGCTTGATCTTCTCAGGCATTAAAGATTCTGATCGTATTGAAGCAGAAACAGGATTCTCGGTGATTGCAACGGTTCCACGCTCATTGACCCAGCGGAAGTCGCTCGGTAGCCGTGCCAAAAAAATGAGTTTGATTGCGCGAGATGATCCAGAAGACTTTGCTGTTGAAAGCCTGCGAAGTTTAAGAACAATGGTGCATTTTTCTGCAGCGAACAAAGTCAATAACGTCATTTTAATTACGGGCCCTTCTCCTGCAATTGGTAAATCGTTTATTGCAGCAAATTTTTCCGCAGTATTTGCACAGATGGGTAAGACGGTCGTCCTGGTGGATGCGGATATGCGACGCGGACATTTAAATAAATACTTCAATGTCGATAAGACCAGTGGGTTGGCTGATTATTTAAAAGGGACTCAAACAGAACTGAATCAAGTCTGTAAAGAAACGACAACTGATGGTTTGAGTTTTATCAGCAGGGGGCATGCACCGAGCAATCCTTCTGAGCTGCTACTGGGCGAGAGATTTCAAGCGTTATTAAGCGAACTATCACAACAATTCGACTATGTTATTGTGGATTCGCCGCCGGTCTTAGCTGCGACGGATGCTGCGATTATTGGTCGTCATGCAGGTATGACTCTCATGGTGGCGCGTTATGCACAAACCCATTTACGAGAGCTAGAATTGTCCTTGTCACGCCTATCTCAGGCGGGTGTTAAGCCTGAAGGGATCATTTTTAATGATGTGCAGTCAACTGCTGGCTATGGCTATCAGTATGCGTACCAATATCGCGGACTGAAGTAATATGGCTCCATTTTTAATGTTGGAATGTCGGTGATGATGCCTTCGAAAAAAATTCTTTTGGTATTTGGAACGCGTCCTGAAGCGATCAAAATGGCTCCGCTGGTAAAAGAACTGCAGGCCAATACGAGTGTGAATGTCAGTGTGTGCGTCACTGCGCAACATCGTCAAATGCTCGATCAGGTACTGGATCTATTTCACATCGTTCCAGATTTTGATCTGCATCTCATGAAGCCAGGTCAGGACCTCACCGATATTACTACGGGAATTCTACATGGACTCAAGGAAGTTCTGGCGCAATCTAAGCCAGACATTATTCTTGTTCATGGCGATACTTCGACTACATTTGCCGCTGCTCTTGCGGCTTTTTATCATCGTATTCCCGTTGCACATGTTGAAGCGGGACTGCGAACAGGTGATTTGTATTCACCATGGCCAGAAGAAGCCAATCGTAAGCTGACATCGGTCGTGACGCAGTGGCATTTTGCACCCACGACAACAGCGCGGGATAATTTACTCAAAGAAGGCATTAATCCAAACCAGATCTATGTCACTGGAAATACAGTTATTGATGCGTTGTTGCAAGTACGAGAGAAGATTGCAACTGACGCAGTCTTGCAGGCGCGATTTGCAGCGCAGTTTAATTTTTTGGATCCGAACAAACGGTTGATCTTAGTCACCGGCCATCGTCGCGAAAACTTTGGTGATGGTTTTGAGCGTATTTGTCAGGCGATTGCACGGATTGCCAAAGAGAATTCGCAAGTCCAGATTGTTTATCCTGTTCATCTGAACCCCCATGTCCAAGAGCCGGTTAATCGCCTTTTATCGGGTATCGACAACGTTTATTTAATCGAACCGCAAGATTATTTGCCTTTCGTCTATTTGATGGACAAGAGCTGTGTCATATTGACTGATTCTGGCGGCATTCAAGAAGAAGCACCCTCGTTGGGTAAGCCGGTATTGGTCATGCGAGATACAACAGAACGACCCGAGGCAGTCGAGGCTGGCACCGTGAAGTTAGTTGGAACGGATGTGGACACCATTTGTCGCGAAACATCGTTATTGATTAACAATTATCAGGCTTATAAGGCGATGTCCGTTGCCCATAACCCTTATGGGGGTGGGGATGCATGCAAACAAATCGTGCAACATATCCTGAAGAACTTATAGATTTGGTGAGTTTAACGGTGATTTCGCTTCATGCTTCTGCAAGACATGCATGAAGTCAGGATTGCGTTCTGAATTTGAACTCATGTAACGACTTGTTTAAAAGCCGATGGTTTTAAAAGATATTTTGGAGTTTTTGTGAATTTTTTTCGTTTAATGAAAGAGCTTTTGTTTTTACTTGATAAAGACCAGCGACGAAAGTTACTCGCACTCCAATTATTAATGGTTTTGATGGCGGTGATGGAGTTGGTTGGTATCGCGAGTGTCGGCCCGTTTATGGCGATTGTCTCTAATAAAAATGTGATTGATACCAATCATATCTTAAGCCAGCTTTATGTATTCACAGGGGCATCTTCTAAGGATGCTTTTTTACTGATTGTGGGCGGCTTAGTTCTATTATCCATTGCGATTGGATCCTTACTGTCGATTTATACCACGTGGAAATCATCTATTTTTGCGTCAACGTTAGGTGTTCAGCTTTCTGATCGACTCTATAAATACTATATCGGTAATAATTGGATTTTCCATCTGAATAAAAATAGTTCAGATTTGATTAGTAATATTTCCGTTGAAGCGTTAAGAGTCACCAATTTAATCATTCAACCGATGATTTTAATGAACTCCAGAATTATATTGGCACTCATTATTTCATCCGCAGTCATTGCGTATAACCCATTCATCGCGGTTGCGGGTGCGCTCATTTTTGTATCCTCCTATTTCTTAATCTATAAAGTGTTTAGCGGAAAGCTAAAAACACATGGTGAGACGACATCCAGAGAAAACTCAAAACGATTCCGGTTAATGAGTGAAGGTTTTGGTGGGATTAAAGACCTGATTATGCTCAGGAGATCTGAGAAGTTTGCTCGTGAATTTGTGGAAAGTGGTAAAGGGCTTTCCTATGCACATGGATCAAGTTTTGCGTTAGCCAATATCCCCCGATATGTGATGGAATTTGTTGCATTTGGTTCGGTTGTTATTTTAATTATTTATTTGATCAGTGTGGATGATAGTGCGAGTAGTTTTCTGCCAATACTCTCCGTGTATGCGTTAGCAGGATTAAAATTATTACCCGCGATGCAGCAGATCTATAGCTGTTTTGCGATTATTCGAGGCAGCCATTCGTCTTTTGACGCGATTAAAGGCGATCTGCATCAGTCTTTAGCCGCTGCTGAAAATGCTCATCCGATTGCTGATATTAAAGACATTCAATTGTCTACTGACATTCAATTGGTCAATGTGGGTTATCGCTATCCCTATAAGGATAAAGATGCGCTTAAAGATGTGAATCTGACGATTCATGCGGGTCAGTTTGTTGGCATTGTTGGTACTTCTGGCTCGGGTAAATCAACTTTAATTGATTTAATGTTAGGCTTAATCGAACCGAGTTCTGGATCTATTCGGA
Organism: Moraxellaceae bacterium; assembly: GCA_025363155.1. Lineage (GTDB taxonomy): Bacteria > Pseudomonadota > Gammaproteobacteria > Pseudomonadales > Moraxellaceae > Aquirhabdus. The sequence goes on along the minus strand of JANYEL010000007.1, from coordinate 23,350 downwards.
TTGATGGGGCGCAATTGTCGAGCGACAATATAGAGTCGTGGCGCACGCATATTGGTTATGTGCCACAAAACGTATTTTTAACAGAAGCCACCATCGCTGAAAATGTGGCTTTTGGACTTGATGCGGATCAAGTGGATTCTAAAAAAGTGTTGGAGGCGGTTGATTCGGCAGGGCTAGAGAGCTGGTTAGGCTCGATAGAAAGGGTTTTTGAAGAGACCGTGGGTGAGCGCGGGGTTAAATTATCTGGCGGCCAACGGCAACGGGTTGGTATTGCAAGAGCACTTTATGATGATAAGCAAGTGCTTGTTTTTGATGAAATTACGAGTGCTTTAGACCGTGTTTCTGAAGAAGTTGTAATGAGTACGATTAATAAACTGCGTTCGCATAAAACCATTATTATGGTCACCCATAAAATGGATACGATCCGAGAGTGCGATGTCATTTTTGTCATTGAAAACGGTGTCGTTGTTGATTCTGGAAAGTATGAGGATTTAGTCGGTCGACATACCATCTTTGAAACCAGAATGCATGGCAAGTAACCGTGCACTATTTTTTGGTGGCGTCATTGTCGCTGACTGTGTTGAGTCGACAGTGAGTGGTCTTTGTTTAAATTTGTGAGTAATTAATTTAATTGCTTGGTTCTAAATGTGATTTTTGGTCGAGTGATATTTTTTATTTATGTTTGCATATTCATTGATTTTAATTTGCTTCTTTGTTCTTAAAAGCATGAGCCTTTTGAGGGAAGGGGCAAATGGTCCTTCGAATAATGCACGCTTCGACCCTTATTTTTATCTGTTTGTCTTCGCGCTCTTCTGTTTGTCGGCGTTTAGATTTGGGGTGGGCTGGGATTATTACCAGTATTATTGGACGATTGTATCCAATCTGCAAACGAATATTGTCGGGCGCGGTGAGATCGCGACGGTAGCATTGGTCCATTTATCCTCAAAATTGGGCATTACCAATCTTTATTTCGCCATCAATGCGTTCATTACGATTTTCCTGATTTCAAAAACAATTAATCAATACAGCGTGAATAAGTGGGTCAGTATTTTTGTTTTCTTGTGCTTCCCTTTATTTTTTCTCAGCTCACTGAGTGTCATTCGATTCTATACGGCACTGTCGATTGTTTTTTTTGCGTTCAGGTATATTAAATCACGCGAAATTTTTAAATATTTAATTCTGGTTTATATTGCGTCGATGTTCCATTCGTCCGCTGCGATTGCTGTGGCATTGTATTTCTTTGCCAAAGTGAATCTCACTGCAGTTAGAATCATCGTCCTGTGTATTCTTGCGGTCTTGCTGTCTGGTGTTGCAAATACATTTGCATCAACGTATTTACCTGAATACGCCGTCTACACGGAAGATACCACCGTACAAGAGGGGACGGTGGCGATCTATTTCTTTGCAGCGATCTTAGTGGTTTGTTTGCCGCTCGTTCGTAGGATTAATTTAGATGAAAATGCAAAATTATATTTAAGTGGTTTTGTGTTCGGTTTTCTAATTTATATTGCCTTTTATGGGCAGGGAACCATGAGTCATCGGTTGTCCTTGTTTGGAACAACCTTTTCCTTGTTATTAATCCCCAAGGTGATTTCGCTGATCTTTCGGGGAAAAACGGCCTATATCAATATTTATGTGTATCTCATGCTGACATTGGTTTTCTTTTATTCGCTACAGGTGGGGGCGCAAACGTATTTACCTTACCGAACCATTTTTGCGACTGGATATTAATAGACTCGGAGGAGTGTAAGTATGATTACTGTCATTGTTCCTGTGTTCAATAAGTCGGCCTATATTGCCAAGAGTATTCAGAGTGTTTTAGCTCAAACCTATTCGGATTTTGAGTTACTGCTGATTGATGATGGTTCAACGGATAATAGTCGGGAAGTGATTGAGTCTATTATTCGCGGTGATGAACGCTGTCAGTATGTTTTTCAAGAGAATCAAGGCGTATCAGCGGCGAGAAACTGCGGTGTGAAGTTGGCGCTTGGTCAATATATTACTTTTCTCGATGCGGATGATGAGTATGATCCGCAGTTTATTGCCAAAATGCTCTCGGCGATAAAAGATGGCGACGCAGCTTACTGTGCACACCACATTGCGCACGGTGACGTTCAGATGAAAGCCCGATTTGAGTTTTTTGATCAGGAGTTACTCTATGGGTATTTGTCTAATCGATGTACACCCAATACCAATTCATGGTTGATTCGTCGTGAGTTTATCCTTGCACAAAATATTCAGTTTAAAGTCGGTGTGAGTTGGGGGGAGGATATGATGTTTTTCTCTGAAGTGATTGCGAAGTCGAGCCGAACCTATCCATGTAAAGAATATTTGACCATCTACCATATGGGTGTGGCTGATTCACTCAGTGTGAATTCAATGGATAAAGTGAGTGAGGATATTCGCTGGATGACATCCGTGAAGGATTTAATCTTTCGTAGTGATTTAAGCGAAAGTTATCAGGCTAAATGTATCAACGTCATTGATCATTATCGGTTACCCGCCGGCGTGGTCTATCGGTTGATGGCGAATTTATCTTTATTGAGTCGAGCTGAGTACGTGCGTGTGTTTGGCGAGTTAAGTTCATATTTTAAAATGATTAACTTTGTGAATGGGTTGCGTAGCATTAAATTGTATGTGTTATTTAATATTTTGCGTGCGAAATATTTTTTTGATGTGATTGCTCAGAAAGTTTGAGCGTGTGTAAATTTTTTTGAATTATTTCTTTGATTTTCTGAGTTTTTTATTCGAAATCTCTGCATTGTTTTTTTGAAAGAACTTCATTGCATGATTGATTCGGAGGTTTTGATATGAAGATTTTATTGATTTGTCCAACTAATCCACGATTCATGCCGTATCTCAATAATTATCTTCAATTGTTAGAGGGTGCTGAGAACCAAGTTCAAACATTGGTTTGGGATCGATTTCTAACGGAAGAGTATGTTCCTGAGTTGGTGTTTCGACGAGGCAAAGAGCAGCATCAACGAGGTGTTGCGGATTATTACTTCTTTGGGAAGTTCGTTAGCGATCATTTGAAAAAGAATCCCTACGATAAGGTCGTTTGTTTCGGTCTTCAGACCGCCTTTTTTATCCAGAAGGTGCTTAAAAAACGCTATTCAGGCAATTTTGTGATCGATGTGCGAGATCACAACCCGATCATCGGGTTTTACGGTTTCCCGAGTCTGATTGCCCACTCTGCATTTACGGTCATCTCGTCATCAGGGTATCTTTCTTGGCTGCCTGAGAAGGGTCGTTACCTGATCAATCATAATTTTTTGTCGGAAGATTTATCCGAGATGTACCCCGCTGATGTCTCCATCAAGGATCCAGTGACTATCTCTAGTATCGGTGCACTCAGAGATTTGGCGATTAACGTCGACTTTATTCGGGCGATTGCGAATAGTGCTGTGTATAAATTGTATTTCCATGGTCGTGGCGATATCAATTCTGAGCTTGAAGCTCAGGCAGGCAGTGCGTTTAGCAATGTTGAAATTACAGGATATTATCCAAAAGAGAGTGAAATTGATCTGTACCGTGCGGCTGATTTGGTCAATGTGCTTAGGTATCCAGATGGAATAAATAATAGGACAGCGTTGCCAAATAGACTATATTTAGCGCCTTATTTTGGTCGTCCATTGTTTGCATACGAAGGGTCTTATTTGGCAGAAGTGATTCAGAAGTATGATTTAGGTTTAGTCGTCAGCTCATTTGATGATCTGCAAAAAGTCATTTTAAATTATTTTGAGCGCTTTGATGCCGTTGCTTTTGATGTGGCTCGACAGAAGTTTCTCAATGAAGTGATCCATGAAAATGAAGTGTTTAAGCGTGAGTTTGGTCTTTTCTTGCGTGTCAATTTAGGGAAGTCGCTATGAAGGTGATGTTGTTTGCATATCTAGATAACAACATCGGTGATGATCTGATGTTGAAGTTATTATCAGAGAGGTTTCCATCCAATGAATTTTATGTCTATACAACCAATTCAGTTGTTTTAAACACTCTCGCGCAGTTTAAAAACTTCACTGCGAGATGCCCTAGCCAAAGAAAAGCCGATGTGGATGTCGTGGATGCGGTGCTTGCGATCGGAGGGTCAATTTTTAATGACCTGAACTCATTACGTGGCAAGATTGCACGGATCAGGAAAATTCTTTTTATCGCAAAGGCAAGTCGAAAAGGTAAATTGATCGCGACGGTGGGTTGTAATCTAGGGCCGTATAAGGACAAATTGGGTTGGTATTTAACCGTCGCAGAGTTACGTTTGAATTCACTGATTACGGTTCGGGATCAAAGCTCGTTTGATTTGTTGTCGACCCGTTCATTTGCTAACGTCCATTTGGCGGATGACATTGTTTATGGGTTACAAGTGCCAACGAGTGTGGAACCGCGTAGTGGTTTAGGCGTTTCTGCTTTTAGATCGACCCATGCTGGTGAGAATAATTATCAGAACTACACAGCTTTAGCGGCGATCATTGATGGATATGTCGAGCAAACGAATAAGCCAGTCAAGCTATTCGCGTTTGATTCAGAGCATGAGAACGATGTGTCTGCCGCATCTCATATTCTAAATCTGGTTAAAAATAAGGCGCATGTCGAACTCGTTCCTTATCTGGGTGATGTGGATGGGTTTATTGGCAAATTTAATCAGTGTGAGCGCCATGTGGCGATACGCTTTCACTCAGCAATTCTCTCCGATTTGATGAGAATTCCTTTTTTCCCGATTTCGTATTCGAATAAGATGGATGCATTTGTCGGGGAAAATTATCCCGAGTTTAAAATTCAGAATATTGCAGAACTTGATGTGGCGCGGATGAATGTCCCTGCTGTCGTTGATTGTATTCTCAGCGAATCTACGCTTTGTTATGCAAATCATGAGACGAATTCACAGATACATTTTGATCAATTAGAGAAGTTGTGGAGTGGCGAACATCGTGTTTAAAGCTAAAGTATTATTGATTACAGGCGGTACAGGATCGTTCGGCAATGCCGTTTTGAAGCGATTCTTGGATTCAGATATTGCTGAAATACGCATCTTCAGTCGCGACGAGAAAAAGCAAGATGACATGCGCAAGCATTATGCAAACGCCAAACTGAAGTTTTATATTGGGGATGTGCGCGATTATCAAAGCATCTTAAATGCGACTCGCGGCGTAGATTATATTTTTCATGCAGCGGCATTGAAACAAGTGCCGTCATGTGAGTTTTATCCCCTTGAAGCAGTTAAAACCAATATTTTAGGCACTGAGAATGTTTTGGAAGCGGCGATTCAAAACAAAATACAGCGTGTGGTTTGCTTAAGTACAGATAAGGCGGTTTATCCGATTAATGCGATGGGTATTTCTAAAGCCATGATGGAAAAAGTCATGGTGGCGAAATCACGCAATTTAGAGCGTACTGATACTGTGATTTGCGGCACACGTTATGGCAATGTGATGGCCTCGCGCGGTTCGGTGATTCCTTTGTTTATTGAACAAATGCGCGCTGGCAAACAATTAACGATTACTGATCCGAACATGACTCGATTTATGATGACATTGGGTGATGCGGTAGATTTGGTTTTGCATGCTTTTGAACATGGCCAAAATGGCGATATCTTTGTTCAGAAAGCGCCTGCGGCAACGGTTGAAGTCTTAGCGAAAGCACTAACTGGTTTGCTGGATAAGCCTGATTATCCGATTCAGATTATCGGCACGCGACATGGTGAGAAAGCGTTTGAGGCATTACTGAGTCGTGAAGAGATGGTCTGTGCTGAAGATCAAGGGCAGTATTTCCGCGTGCCACCTGATCTGCGTGATTTGAACTATGCGAAATTTGTCGAAATCGGGGAAGAGAAAATCTCGCGTAGCGAAGATTATAATTCGCACAATACTGAGCGATTGGATGTTGCGGGCATGCAAGCACTACTGCTTAAGCTTGAGTTTATTCGTGCGATTCAACGTGGCGAATATGTTGTTGCTGAAGAATAGTGGTCTAGGATAAATCTATGAAGATATTAATCACTGGTGCGAATGGTTTCATCGGTCGTAATTTAGTGGCGCATCTAAAAGAGCGCCCACAGGATACGTTTGTGGTGTTCACGCGTGAACATGTCGTGTCAGATTTGCCAAGATTGTTGGATGGCGTGGATGTGGTCTGTCATTTAGCTGGCATCAATCGTCCACAGAACCCAGAAGAGTTCGTTGCTGGCAATGTCGATTTGACCCAAGCCTTATGTGATGCGATTGTGGCATCAGGTCGTTCGATTCCCCTGCTCTATAGTTCGTCAATTCAAGCTGAACAACAAAATCTTTATGGCGATAGTAAGCGTGGTGCAGAAAAAGCCCTGCTGAAGATGGCGGCAGAGCATGCCGTTCCTGTGCATGTGTTTCGCTTACCGAACGTGTTTGGAAAATGGGCGCGACCGAACTATAACTCTGCTGTTGCGACCTTTTGTTATAACACTGTCCATAACTTACCCATCCAAATTAATGATCCTTCGGCCATCATCCGTCTAGTCTACGTAGATGATGTGATCGCACATTTCTTTGCAGTCATGGAAGGACGAGTCAGCGGTGATTCTGTTGTACAAGTCGAACCCGAGTATCAGATCAGCGTGGGTGCGCTCGCGGATCAGCTACGTGCGTTTCGCGACAGTCGCCAAACTTTGATTACTGAGCGCGTAGGAACGGGCTTAGTACGTGCTTTGTATTCAACGTACGTCAGCTATCTCACACCTGAGCAGTTTGTCTACGATGTGCCAAAGTATGGCGATGCGCGCGGTGTTTTTGTCGAGATGCTGAAGACGCCTGATGCGGGTCAGTTCTCGTTTTTTACGGCGCATGCGGGGATTACCCGAGGCGGACATTATCATCACTCAAAGACTGAAAAATTTTTGGTGATTAAAGGCAATGCTTGTTTTAAGTTTCGTCATATTGAAACCAATGAATATTACGAAGTGCTGACCTCGGGCGAGAATCCACAAATTGTGGAAACCGTACCAGGTTGGACGCATGATATTACCAATATTGGTGACGTTGAGATGATTGTCATGTTATGGGCCAATGAGATTTTTGATCGTCAGAATCCAGACACTTATGCGATGCCATTAACATTATCCTAATAAGATATTGAGCCAAATTATGAAGAAGTTAAAAGTGGTAACTGTCGTTGGGACGCGTCCTGAAATTATTCGTTTATCCCGTGTAATCTCAGCCTGTGATCAGCATTTTGAACATATCTTGGTGCATACGGGTCAAAATTATGATTATGAATTAAATGAAATTTTCTTTCATGATTTAGGGATTCGTAAACCTGATTATTTCTTAAGTGCGGCGGGTGGTAGCGGTGCAGAAACCATTGGCAATGTCATCATTTCTGTGGATAAAGTACTCGCTGAGGTGAAGCCTGATGCGATGTTGGTACTCGGTGATACCAATAGTTGTATGGCGGTGATTCCTGCGAAACGTCGCAAAATTCCGACCTTCCATATGGAGGCGGGAAATCGTTGCTTTGATATGCGCGTGCCAGAAGAAATTAACCGTCGGATTGTCGATCATACCGCCGATATCAATCTGACCTACAGTACGATTGCGCGTGATTATTTGTTACGTGAAGGGTTGCCACCAGACATGGTGATTAAAACGGGCAGTCCAATGTTTGAGGTGTTAAATCACTATAAGAGCGGAATTGATCAATCCGATGTGTTGTCTCGTTTAGCGCTTACTAAAAATGAATTCTTTTTGGTGAGTGCGCATCGCGAAGAAAATATTGATTCAGATAAAAACTTCGCCAATCTCGTCGAGACGCTGAATGCGGTCGCAGAAAAATATCAATATCCAGTGATTGTCTCCACCCATCCGCGCACCCAAAAGCGTGTCGATGCCATGGGAATCAGTTTCCATCCGTTGGTGCGTTTGCTGAAACCGCTAGGATTTAAAGACTATAACCACCTGCAAGTCACCGCCAAAGTGGTGCTGTCCGATAGTGGGACAATTAACGAAGAGTCATCGATTCTGAAATTCCCTGCGCTCAATTTGCGTGAAGCGCATGAACGTCCAGAAGGCATGGAAGAAGCCGCAGTGATGATGACGGGTCTCGCGTCTGAGCGGGTTTTACAGGCATTGCAGATTCTTGAGCATCAGTCACAGGATATGCGCTTAGTGGCAGATTACAGCATGCCAAACGTCAGCGAAAAAGTTGTGAGGATTATTCTCAGTTATACCGATTACGTTAAACGTGTGGTGTGGAAGCAATTTTGAAGATTTTATTGATGACCCAATGGTTTGAGCCAGAACCTGTTTTTAAGGGGCTGGCTTTTGCACAGGCATTGCGCGAGCGAGGTCATCAAGTGCAAGTGATTACGGGGTTCCCGAATTACCCCGGTGGTGAGATTTATAAAGGTTATAAGCTTAAGTGGTTTCAACGTCAGACGATGGATGGTGTGGAGGTCTGTCGTGTGCCGCTATATCCTAGTCATGATGGTTCCGCCATTGGTCGTGCCTTAAATTACATTAGTTTTGCGATCACCTCTTGTTTGTTTGGCCTCTTATTTGCACGCAAAGCAGATGTGATTTATGCGTACCATCCGCCTTTAACCGTTGGCATGTCAGCGGCGGTAGTCGGTTTTTTTCGTCGCACGCCAGTTGTCTATGATATCCAAGATATGTGGCCTGATACGCTTAAAGCGACGGGGATGCTGAACAATGCAAAGGCTTTGTCGCTGATTGGTTGGATTTGCAAGTGGATTTATCGACGTGCAGCAGCGTTGGTTGTGCTCTCGCCTGGGTTTAAGCAATTGCTGCTGGAACGGGGCGTGCCTGAACAAAAGGTGACGGTGATTTATAATTGGTGTGATGCGAAAGCGCTCAGCCAGCCAACATCGCTCATTAAGCCTGAGCGTATGCACAATCGCTTTAATGTGGTTTTTGCGGGGACAATGGGACGAGCTCAAGCCTTAGATGCAGTAATTGCTGCTGCCGCGATCGTTGCCAAGACGCATCCGCTCATCCAGTTCGTTTTTGTTGGTGGTGGGATGGATGTTGAACGATTGAAGCAGTTAGCGCTTGATCAGTCACCCGAGAATGTGATTTTCTTACCGCGAATGTCAATGACTGATGTTGGGCAAGTGCTGTTTTCTGCAGATCTACTCATGGTGCATCTGCGTGATGATCCTTTATTTGCCGTCACTGTTCCATCGAAAACGCAAGCTTATATGGTTGTTGGTAAACCTATTCTCATGGCTGTACGCGGCGATGCGGCTAATCTCATCCGTGATGCTAAGTGTGGGGTCGTTGTCGAACCTGAGCAAGCAGATCAGATAGCGCGTGCGGTGATTGATTTTTCTCAACTATCAGAAGACCGTTTAGTTGCGATGGGTCAAAACGGTTTAGCTTATTATCAGAAAAATTTGTCAATTCAAACGGGTGTTGATCAGTTTGTGCAGGTCTTTCATTCGGTTCAGCCTTCAAGTTCTGGAGCGCCTTTGTAGATGCTTAAACGTTTATTTGATCTTCTAATGGCGGGTACGGCTTTGCTGGTTTTTTCCCCAGTTTTGCTGGTGGTCGCTGTGCTGGTTCGTTTGAAGTTAGGTTCTCCTATTCTGTTTAGCCAAGTCCGTCCAGGGTTAAATAGTCAACCGTTTAAGATGTTCAAGTTCCGGACGATGTTGGATGCAATCGACGCGCATGGCAACGTCTTGCCTGATGATCAGCGTTTAACGCCGTTCGGCAGCTTGTTGCGATCAACCAGTTTGGATGAGTTACCAGGGCTGTGGAATGTGCTCAAAGGCGATATGAGCTTAGTTGGCCCTAGACCTCTTCTCGTGGAATATTTACCCTTATATTCGCTAGAACAAGCGAAGCGCCACGATGTACGTCCAGGTGTGACGGGATGGGCGCAGGTTAACGGTCGAAATGCAATCAGTTGGGAACAGAAATTTAAATTAGATACCTGGTATGTCGAGAATCAATCTTTTTGGTTGGATCTTAAAATCATATTGCTGACCATTAAGAAAGTGGTGAAGCGAGATGGAATTAGTGCTGATGGTGAAGTGACGATGTCTAAATTCAAGGGTTCAGATCAAGGGTGAAATAAAATGTCTAAGCCATTGTTTGGTGTTTATGGTGCAAGTGGATTTGGTCGAGAAGTGATGCCATTGGCACGTGAATGGCTTTTAAGTCAGGACATTTCTTTGGATCGCCTCGTGTTCATAGATGATGGTATGGATACTTCACAGGCGATTAATGGTCACGCTGTTTTAAAATATGCAGCGTTTTTAGCCCAAGATGCGTCTGAACGTATGGTGTGTATTGCGATTGCGAATAGTAAGATCCGTGAGAAAATTGCGGCTCAATTAAGTGTTGATCATGTGCTTGATTGGTCGATAAAAGCGAATAATTGCGTGGTTATGGATGATTTCCAAATTGGCCATGGGGCACTTCTGAGTCCATTTGTGACGATGACTTCCAATATTCGTATTGGAAAGTATTTCCATGCCAATATTTATAGTTATGTCGCACATGATTGTGTGATCGGTGATTATGTAACATTCGCACCAAGCGTACATTGCAATGGCAACATTATTATTGAAGACCATGCATATATTGGGACGGGGGCTATTTTGAAACAAGGTACCCCTGACAAGCCGTTGGTGATTGGTCGCGGTGCTGTTGTCGGTATGGGCGCAGTAGTGACTAAGAATGTTGCTGCTGGCGAGACCGTAGTTGGAAATCCAGCTAAACCTTTAATCAAACCCTAAGTTTTTAAATTATTAGTTTTTTACGGAATGTATTGACGATGTTAAATGGTCCTTTTTCGCCATGGCCGAGCTTTAGTCAACTAGAAGCTGATGCCGTATCCCGTGTCTTGTTATCTAATAAAGTTAATTATTGGACAGGAACTGAGTGCCGAGAATTCGAGAAAGAATTTTCTGCGTGGAGTCAGGTATCGCATTCTATCGCACTCAGTAATGGCACGGTTGCATTGGATTTAGCTTTAAAAGTGTTGTCGATAGGTGCGGGTGATGAAGTCATCGTGACCCCACGTACTTTTTTGGCTTCAGTCAGTTCAATCGTCACGGCAGGTGCAACGCCTATTTTTGCCGATGTGGATCGTGAGTCACAAAATATCACGCCTGAAACCGTTGCTAAGGTCATTACGCCGCGTACCAAAGCCATTATCGCGGTGCACCTTGCGGGCTGGCCGTGTGATATGGATGGTTTGATGGCATTGGCCAAGGAACACAATCTGGTTGTGATTGAAGATTGCGCGCAAGCGCACGGTGCGTTGTGGCGTGGTCAGCCTGTTGGTAGCATTGGACATGCTTCGGCGTGGTCATTCTGTCAGGATAAAATCATGACGACGGGTGGCGAGGGTGGCATGCTGACTACTAATGATCACGCATTGTGGTCCAGTGCTTGGTCGTATAAGGATCATGGGAAGAACTTTGATACCGTTTACAATCGAGAACATCCTGCTGGTTTTCGCTGGTTGCACGAATCATTTGGCACCAATTGGCGGATGTTGGAAATGCAAGGCGTCATTGGGCGAATTCAATTACAGTTGATGCCTACATGGCATGATGCGCGTAAAGCCAATGCTCATGCTATTTTGGCTGCGTGCTCAAAATCTCCTGCTTTGCGTGTTCCGCAAGTTCCTGCATATATTGAACATGCATGGTACCGAGCCTATGCGTTTGTTCGTCCTGAGCAACTGAAAGCAGGGTGGTCGCGCGATCGTATTATGGGTGAAATGGTCGCCCGTGGTGTGCCGTGTTTCTCGGGTTCGTGTTCTGAAGTGTATTTAGAAAAAGCATTTGATGGGACAAATTGGCGTCCAGCGGAACGTCTGCCTGTTGCGCGTGAATTAGGCGAAACCAGTTTGATGTTCCTGACTCATCCAACGTTAACGCAGCAAGAGATTGACAAAACTTGCCAAGTCGTGCGACAAGTCATGAGTGAAGCACAAGGTTGAACTGAAGTCATTGCTCATAAGCGAAGGTAGGTGATAGTGTTTTTGTATTAAAAAATCCGATGTACTTGGCGGATTAGCGCCTGTCGTTATTCATTGTTCGACCAGATTCATTAGCAAATTAATAGAGAGTGACATGTCTACAAAATTCAAGTTGGTTATCGCGTCTGGGTTGTTTGCTTGTGCACTCGATGCGAGCGCCGCAGGTCTCATTGCGCCTGATATGGATTTACGTCAAGATTTGGCTTGGCTTTCAGATCGAGGCGTGATTAATCTGAGTCTCTCGACTTGGCCCATGAGCCAAGAAGAAATCGAATCATCATTGATCAGTGCCCATCCTTCGACGGCATTAGAAACAGAAACCCTCGCACGTATTCAGCAGCAACTTCAGACGTTAAAAACCAATGCTTTCGTAAAGGCTCAAGTCGCGACAGGTCATCAGGATTTTCCGCACGCATTTGCCCAATCAAGCTACAGCGATCAGAGTTTGTCGTTAGGTGGGCGCTATAGTGCAGATAATGTCGATGTCAGCCTGCAAGGAAACGTGGAAGGCGATCAACAGATTGCAGATCGTTCTCACTTGAATGCAAATGGCTCTTATGTTGCTGTGAAAGCATGGAATCAATGGCTATCTGTGGGGCAAGTTTCTCAATGGTGGGGACCTGGCTATGACGGCAGCTTGATTCGTTCTGACGTCGCACGACCAGTGACGGGTTTGATTTTACAACGTGCAGATCAGTCGCCATTCGAGACGCCTTTGCTGTCGTGGATGGGTCGTTGGCAATATCAACTCACTGCTGGGCAGCTGGCTCAATACAATTCGGTACCAAATGCAAAATTGCTCGGTGCTCGCTTCACGATGTCGCCGACGAACTTTTTAGAGTTAGGTGCATCTCGAATGATCCAGTGGGGCGGAGAAGGGCGTCCACAATCGTTTAGTTCATTATTTGATGCGATCAAAGGGACTCAAGATAATAAGGTTGGTACTGGGACAGATCCTGGTAACCAATTGGGCGGATTTGATTTTAAACTCAAGTTGCAGCCGCTCGTGGGTTTGCCAAGCAGTATTTATGGACAATTGATCGGTGAGGATGAGGCGGGAGGCTTGCCTTCAAAATATTCTTATTTGTTGGGACTTGATGGTCATTCAGTCTTAGAAAACAGAGCTGTTAATTGGCACATCGAAGGGGTAAATACCTTTGCGGATTGGCACATGAAAAATGTGATGTACACGCATGGGACTTATAAAGATGGATATTATCAGCAAGGGTATGCGTTGGGTCATGCCATTGGTGGTGATGGTAAAATGATTTCTGGCGCAGCAGAAATGGTGTTGAATGATGCTCAGCGCATCAATGCCCGTCTGTTCTATGCGCAAGTGAATAATGGTAATCAAGTGATTAACCAAGCCTTTCCAAAGTCAGATACGTTAAAAGGAATATCTGTTGGCTGGACTGGTAAAGTGAGTAAACAGCTTAAATTAGGGACATCGTTGTGGTATACCGATGGTAAGTATGGTCACGATGAAGGCGTGGCGGTCAATCTCGAGCTCCCGATTAGCGGTTTGAATTTCTAAGAGCGTTATGAAATCTTTTTTATTAAACTTGTCTGTACTGCCGCGTAGAGCGAAGCAATCAATACTATTGGTGGGGGATGCTTTAGCCCTGCCATGGCTTTTTTTATTGGTTTATGCAATTCGATTGGAAGATTTTTCATCCAAGCTACTAATCGATTTGGGTTTCAATCCATGGATAGTGATGAGCTTCAGTGTCGTTGTGCTCGTCACTTGTGGGATCTACCGGACAGTCGTTCGAGCCTTTGATGAAAGTTTCTTACATGATCTGATTTTGGCGGTTCTCATTATCGTTGTGTTGCTTTCTGCGGTTTCCTTTTCTAAAATATTTTTTGTACCGCATAGTGTCCCCTTCTTTTTTGGTTTTTTAGTGTTCCTCTGGGTCTGGTCGACGCGTTCGATGATTCGTTGGCTGGTTCGACGCGTTTTTCAACATGAATTTGGAAGTCGCCGTGTGGCTATTTATGGTGCGGGCAATGCGGGGCGTCAACTATTAGCGGCATTGCGCGCATCCCATGAGTATCGTGCGGTCGTCTTCTTTGATGATAGCCCGAGTTTGATGTACACCTCGGTGTTGGGCCTCAAGGTTTTCTCAGGATGTAATTTCGAGTCTGTTTATAAAAAATTCAAATTAGACGAAGTGTTGATCGCGTTACCTTCCGCAAGTCGTGCTCGCCAACGTGAAGTGGTTGAGTTACTTGAACCCTTCAAAATTCCCGTCCGAACCTTACCCGGTTTGATGGATCTCGTCGGTGGGCAGATTTCGATGTCGGACATTCGCGACATTGATATTGTTGATTTGCTCGGTCGCGATTTGGTGCCACCGATTAATCAATTGTTATTTAAGAATATCGAAAATAAAGTCGTCCTCGTGACGGGTGCTGGTGGTTCGATTGGGAGTGAATTGTGCCGTCAAATCATTCGCCTGCGTCCTAAGTGTTTAATTTTATTTGAACAAAGTGAATATGCCTTGTATGCCATCGAGCAGGAATTGAAGGCGTTCTCGAATGTCCCTCTCGTGGTCATTATTGGGAGTGTATTGAAAGAAAATCGTATGAAGTCTGTAATGCAAAGCTACGGTGTGCAGACGGTTTATCATGCTGCAGCTTACAAACATGTGCCTTTGGTGGAAGTGAATCCTTTTGAGGGAATCATGAATAATACAATCGGTACAGCACGATGTGCAAAAGCTGCACTTGCGACAGGTGTGGAGACTTTTGTTTTAATTTCGACTGACAAAGCCGTGCGCCCAACCAATATCATGGGCGCAACAAAACGTCTTGCTGAGCTTGTTTGCCAAGCGCTCGCCACTCATCCTGAGAGCAAAACGCAGTTCAGTATGGTGCGTTTTGGCAATGTCCTCGGATCGTCTGGTTCAGTCATTCCCTTGTTTAAGAGGCAACTGGCTAAAGGTGGTCCGTTGACGGTCACCGATCCTGAAATGACCCGTTATTTTATGACCATCCCTGAAGCTGCACAGTTGGTATTACAGGCGGGTGCAATGGGCACGGGTGGCGATGTGTTTTTGTTAGATATGGGTAAACCCGTCAAGATTGTGGATCTAGCTAAAAAAATGATCTTACTCAGTGGCTTGAGTGTAAATGATGCCCAGAATAATAAAGGCGATATTAAGATTCAATATACCGGACTCAGACCGGGTGAAAAGCTGTATGAAGAGTTGCTGATCGATATCGATTTAGTTGAGCAAACTGAACACAGTCTAATTATGCGCTCTAAAGAAAAGTTTTTTTCTTTAGAGGAAATCGAGGAAATGCTCAATCATATGATTGATGCCTCTAAGGATTATGATATTGATCGTGCAGTCACGCAGATTGAAAAATATGTCGATGGTTATAAACGTAGCCATTTGTTCTCTTGATTGGCTACTGAATTTTCAAGCTCAAAAATCAGCGCGTGATTTCATTGCGATTTCTGATGTGAAGCGCGGTGATGTATTTTATGTTTTGGGTGGTGTAACCGTTCTGATTTTTTAATGCGGTGCTGGGCTTTGTGATGAGCTGTAGATTGTGTGTGAGTCGCTTTATTAAGTGGTGTGTGTGTCGCGATGGGCTGGACTGATTGATCTGCTGAATAGTTTAAGGCAGTATTTGAGACTACAGCACTCGTGGCAAAAGTTTGCACAGATAGGGTCAACGTTGCGACGACCAAGCAACTTTTTATAAATCTTCTAGTTATAATATTAATTTTCATGAGTCACACTCTCCATAGTGGTTAAGAACTATGGAGAGTGACTGAATTCATGGCTAGAAAACAAGCGATTTTACAATAATACGAAACAGCAATACAAAAGTGCGACTTTCGATCAGTCGTCTAAATGAGCAAAGCGAACTAAGTTTGAGAGATGTACATTGCGTTTTTCTGCTTTTTTGTACATGAGAATAATTTTACCCACTTGCTGCACAACTTCTGCACCACTGACTGAAATAACACTGTCAATCAATGTTTGGCGGAGTTCACGATCTTCGCCAGCGACTTTCACTTTAATCAATTCGTGATCAGCGAGTGCGCGATGTAGCTCTTCGATGACGCCATCGGATAAGCCGTGGTTACCGAGCATCACGACAGGATTGAGCTCATGTCCAATGCGGCGTAAGCGTTTGCGTTCTTGGGTTGAAAGTGCGGACATGACAAAAACCTATATGAGCAGATGAAAAAATTAAAACCAAATGGCTTTATTAAAACGAGATGTGCATATTGTAACTTAAAAATGGTCATTAAATATGATTGAGGTGGATTTGAAGCAGGCATCCACCTTGCTTTTGGCTTAAAATAGCGTTACACGAGATTTTTTCTCCAAGATTTTTGTAAATAAAAATTCTTGTATCCTTTAAATTCTTGTACGACCTGCAACTTTGATTGGAACGACACATGGCGACTCGCATTACCAACAAAAATCTCTCCACCAGTAGTAAGGAGTGGATGCGTGAGCATTTGGATGACTTTTATGTCAAGCAAGCGCATAAAGATGGGTATCGGTCACGTGCTGCTTATAAGTTGTTGGAAATAAATGAAAAATATAAGCTTATTAAGCCAGGTATGGTCGTTGTTGACCTTGGTTCGGCGCCAGGAAGTTGGTCACAAATTGCCGCAAAGCTGACGGGGGATCGCGGTGTGGTCTTGGCGACAGATATTTTAGAGATGAATAATTTGGCTGGCGTCACCTTCATTCAGGGTGATTTCCGTGAGGAAAGTGTCTTTAATCAGTTACTCGAAATGTTACAAGGGCGACGAGTAGACGTTGTAATTTCCGATATGGCACCCAATACATCAGGGAATAGCGCAGTAGATCAACCGCGCATGATCTATTTGTGCGACTTGGCGCTCGATTTTGCAGCTAAAGTACTGGATGAAAAAGGTCAGTTCTTGGTAAAAGTATTCCAAGGTGAAGGGTTCGAGGAGTACCGTAAATCGATTGTTAAAGAGTTTACGGTGATTAAGTCGGTCAAGCCGAAAGCTTCTCGTCCACGTTCACCTGAAGTCTATTTGCTTGCGCAAGGACGTAAAGTCAGTGTTAAAAACAGTGATGTTGAGGCAACGGATGTATAGCAATTCTCATCGAATGGGTGCGGATTAATTACATCAGATCAGCATACAAATAGTGACAAAATCCGACGGGATTACCACGTGATTTGGTTGTTGTGGTTGTGTAATGGCGTTATGTTAGTGCTACAAATTTTGATTTAAACGTTTTACTTTAGCGCTCTATTTAATTTAGTAACTATAGGTGGAAAAGCCTTGAAAGATTACATCGGTAAGGGTGCGCTTTGGGCAGTAATTATTATTGTCATAGCGTATGTATTTAGTAATTTCGAGAACAAGAAAAAGCCAGATGCTTTGAGCTATTCTGAATTTGTGACTGCGGTGAACGCAGGACAAGTGCAGAGTATCAAAATTGACGGCGAGAGCATTCAAGGTGAGCGTAAAGATAAAACTGTATTTGAAACCGTACGACCAGCAGGAATTCCTGATAATACGCTGATGCCAAGTCTAGCAGCGCAGAAAGTCGATATTCAAGGTGCAGCGCCTGAACGTCCAAACATGTGGACGCAGCTTTTGGTTGCGAGCTTCCCTGTGCTCTTGATCATTGGCCTGATCATGTTCTTTATGCGGAACATGCAGGGCGGCGGTAGCGGCGGCGGCGGTGGTCGTGGACCGATGAGCTTTGGTAAATCAAAAGCCAAGATGCTGACCGAAGATCAGATTAAAGTGAACTTTACTGATGTTGCTGGTTGCGATGAAGCGAAAGCAGAATTGGTTGAAATCGTTGATTTCTTGCGTGATCCAACCAAGTTCAAACGTCTCGGTGCGATGATTCCACGCGGCGTGTTGATGGTTGGCCCACCGGGAACAGGTAAAACATTACTCGCTAAAGCGGTTGCTGGCGAAGCGAAAGTGCCGTTCTTCTCGATTTCGGGTTCGGACTTTGTTGAAATGTTTGTTGGTGTTGGTGCATCCCGTGTGCGTGATATGTTTGAACAAGCAAAACGCAATGCGCCATGTATTATCTTTATCGACGAAATTGATGCGGTCGGTCGTCATCGCGGTTCAGGTATGGGCGGCGGTAATGATGAGCGCGAACAGACATTGAACCAAATGTTGGTTGAGATGGATGGTTTTGAAGGTTCAGAAGGCGTGATCGTGATTGCGGCGACTAACCGTGCTGACGTGTTGGATAAAGCGTTGCTGCGTCCAGGTCGTTTTGACCGTCAGGTTGCGGTGAGCTTGCCAGACATCAAAGGTCGTGAAGAAATTCTCAACGTCCACATGAAAAAATTACCTTCAGCGACTGGTGTTGAAACCAAAGTGCTTGCACGCGGTACACCTGGGATGAGTGGTGCGGATTTGGCGAACCTAGTCAATGAAGCCGCCTTGTTTGCGGCACGTCGCAACAAGAACACGGTCGATATGAATGATTTTGAAGATGCAAAAGATAAAATCTTCATGGGGCCAGAACGTAAATCCATGGTTCTGCGTGAAGATGAGCGCAAGAACACGGCGTATCACGAGGCAGGCCACGCGGTTGTGGCTGAGTTGTTGCCAAACACTGATCCTGTGCATAAAGTCACGATCATGCCACGAGGTTGGGCGCTCGGTGTCACTTGGCAATTGCCAGAGTTTGATCGGGTGAGCAACTACAAAGACAAGATGTTGAATGAGTTGTCGATCTTGTTTGGTGGTCGTATTGCTGAAGAAGTGTTTGTAAATCAAAAATCGACTGGTGCATCGAATGACTTTGAACGTGCAACCAAAATTGCGCGTGCGATGGTCACTAAGTACGGTATGAGTGATGCTTTAGGCGTCATGGTTTATGAAGATGAGTCGCAAGATGGCGGTTACTTTGGCAAGATCGGTAATCGTTCGGTCAGCGAAGCGACTCAGCAGTTGATCGATCAAGAAATTCGCCGCATCTTGGAAGTGCAATACACCGTAGCGCGCGACTTGATTGAAGCGAATAAAGACAAGATCGAAGTGATGGTTGAATCGTTGCTGAAATGGGAAACCATTGATCGCGATCAAATTATTGACATCATGGAAGGGCGTCAGCCGCGTGAGCCGAAGGTTTATGAGCCTGTAAATCCTTTGCCAGTGCCTGCAACACCTGAAGAAGGTGCGGTATTACCGCCACCGCTTCCAGCGATGTAATTTGTGTAGTTGATCTAAAGAGCCTTCGTGAATCGGGGGCTTTTTGTTTTCTTGATTTCAGGTGTTAAGTAGTAGGGTACGAGTCGCATTAAATAGTGCAATTTTCCGTAGGGGCAGGTTCTAAACCTGCCCGATTAACGTTATAAGTTTTCTTGACCTATAGGGCGAGTTTGGAACTCGCCCCTACGATGCGTCGATTAAGGGTGTGTAACATTAGTTAATAATAGGCTTCATCATGAAATTACATCCTCTCCCCAAACAGACCCTTGTCTGTGGCAATAAAGCCCTTGATCTTTCTAGTCCACAAGTGATGGGTATTCTCAATGTCACGCCTGATTCTTTTTCGGATGGTGGGCGTTTTACCGATTTAAATGCGGCACTCAAACAAGCTGAAAGCATGTTAAGTGAAGGTGCCTCGATTCTGGATATTGGTGGTGAATCAACACGGCCAGATGCAAAGTCTGTTTCAGAGCAAGAAGAACTCGACCGCGTCATTCCGTTGGTGGAGGCGTTGACTCACCGATTTGACACGGTTCTTTCGATTGATACCAGTACGCCAGAAGTGTTCAAAGCTGCGGCACAAGCGGGTGCACATATCTGGAATGATGTGCGGGCATTGACGCGCCCAAATGCGCTTGAAGTCGCGGCTGAACTCGATTTGCCCGTTGTGCTGATGCATATGCGCGGTGAACCAGCAACAATGAATGATTTGGCGATTTATGACGATGTGATGCGCGAAGTTCAGCAGGAATTGAAAATACGTGTGGATGCAGCACTGGCAGCAGGTATTCGCCATGAAAATATTATTTTGGACATGGGTTTTGGTTTTGCCAAAAACACCGCGCAAAGTTTGCAGTTAATGGGTGAACTTTGGCAGTTACACGCGTTGGGCTTTCCGCTGCTGATGGGCATTTCGCGCAAGCGTGTGCTGGGTGAGATCCTGGGTGGGGCGGCGGTTCATGAGCGGATCAATGCAGGGTTGGCTGCTGCGTTGCTCGCCGTTCAACAAGGCGTTTCTATTGTGCGGACACATGATGTGCGCGCGACAGTGGAGATACTATCTTTTTATAATCAACTGCCTAGTATTGAAAGTTAAAATCCAAATTTGTCTATGATAAATCGGATCTAAGGTCATCTTTTAGACAACCTGCTTTATTTCAACCGAAAACAGCTCTCCAAAAGGTAGGCTGTTTTTTTATGTTTGTTTTTTAGCAATTTCAGTCAGGACGAGTGGCTATATATTCTGGCAAAGTAGTGATTAATCAGATGGGTTGAATTGAGACGATGAGTCAGACCAAAGCCGAGTTGTACGCGCAACGTTTTAACCAAGTCTTCCAATATATTGAGAAGCATCTGGATGAACCGTTCACGATGGACGATTTGAGTCGCGTCGCTTGTTTTTCAAAATTTCATTTTCATCGCCAGTTTTCTGAATATTGTGGCATCGGCGTGAGTCGGTATATTCAATTGCTTAAATTGAAACGAGCATCTTATCGATTGGTATTTAACCGCGAAGAACGAATTATCGATATTGCGCTGGATTCAGGATTTGAAAACCCAGAATCGTTTTCACGCGCATTCAAGCATATCTTTGGGTAGACACCGACTGCGTTTAGACAAAATCCAGCGTGGGAATCATGGCATACCCATTATCAATTTCCGAAACGAGAAGGAGTAGAAAAGATGGATGTAAAGATTGTGAATCAAGAGTCCGTTATGGTTGCTGTACTGGAACATCGCGGTGCACCCGCTTTGCTCAATGATTCAGTCAGTCACTTTATTAAGTGGCGCAAGACAACAGGCTTGTCACCTGTTGAGAGAAGTCAAACCTACGGTATTCTTTATGATAATCCTGAAACGATACCTGCTGCGGATTTTCGTTTTGACATTTGTGGTTCGGTCACCCAGGAAGTTCCTGCGAATGCAGACAGAATAATCACTAAATTGATTCCAGCAGGGCGTTGTGCGGTGGTGCGTCACGTTGGGTCGCGCGATCGGATTGGTGAAAGTGTTTATTATTTATATCAACAATGGCTTCCAGAAAGTGGAGAGGAATTGCGAGACTTTCCAGTCTTTTTTCACTATCTGACTTTGGGTCTTGATCAACCTGAGAGTGAGCAGTTGACCGATGTTTATTTGCCGCTAAATGCCTTGGATGGAATGTCAGCCTAACGTGCGGTTGTGATCATGCTAGGCTCTATTCATTGAACGAAAAGAGCCTAGGATGATTATTCTTGTGAGACTGGATAGGGGTTGTTGATCAGCGGAAGATTCACTTCGACAATAATATGCACCAGTTCCTCATGAATGCTTAATTGCTGGCGGAAATATTCTGCATTGGCTTCTAAACTGGTGGTGGTCAGATTGAGCACGCAGGCATATTGATCCTTGCCCACCCGCCAGACGTGGATGTCATTAATCTTTGCTCGAATGGGGCTGGCATTAATCACTTCAATCACTTCCGCGACAACTGGCGCATCCATTTCGGCATCAAGCAAGATACGGCCGGAATCACGAATCAAGCCATAAGACCAAACGGCAACAAGTACACCGCCCACCAAGCCCATGACAGGGTCTAACCAATTTGCACCCCAGAGCTTCCCGCCAATCAGCGCAAAAATTGCCAATACGGAAGTTGCTGCATCAGTAATCACATGAATATAGGCTGAACGCAAATTTAAATCATGGTTGCCATGCGCGACATGTGAATGGTCGTGATGATGTTCATGTTCATGACTGTGCCCGTGATCGTGTCCATGGCTGTGATTATCTTTAAGTAACCATGCACAGATGAGATTTACACCTAGTCCAATCACCGCAATAAAAATGGCTTCGTTATAATGAATCGGCGTTGGTGACAGTAGGCGCTCGCTTGATTGAAATAACATCCAGGCAGCAACTAATACCAATAAAATTGAACTGGTGAAACTGGCTAAAATTTCAATTTTCCACGTGCCAAAGGTAAAACGTGCGTCTTGCGAGAGTTTTCTAGCGAAGACATACGCCAGCATTGATAATCCTAACGCCATCGCGTGTGTGCTCATGTGCCAGCCATCAGCAAGCAGCGCCATTGAGTTATACACATAGCCGCCTGCAATTTCGGCAACCATCATCAAGGCGGTCAGAATGACTGCCCATTTAATTTTCTTTTCAGCCAGTGGGTTGCTGATATTAAATGAGTAGGTTTTCGGGCGTTGTTGCTGCACTGATGGTGTCGTCATGGCGATCTCTCGATTTATCCATCGGTAGGATAGGCGAATATGTAATCAATATGGTATACTACCCCCTAGTATATTGGAAGTGAAAAAACAGAACTTTCATCAAGTAGAATGAGCGAGAAGCAGTGCTATGCCACATACGATTCATGGAAAGAAGAAAATCTTAACCCGCATTCGTCGGATTAAGGGGCAAGCTGATGCGTTGGAAAAAGCGTTAGAACAGGACGTTGAATGTATTGCGATCCTTCAACAAATTGCAGCGATACGTGGTGCCGCAAATGGTTTGATGGCGGAAGTGTTGGAGGGGCATATTCGTGAACATTTGGGTGCTGAAGATCTATCACAAGAACAACGTCAAATCGAAATTGAACAAGTGGTTGGGATTTTGAAGTCATATTTAAAGTAGTTATATTTATAAAAATAATCACATAGGGAAATCATGCACGATAATAATCAACACCCAGAAACCGATGCCACGGTTCAAGCGACCCCAATTGAAGAAGCCTTGAATCAATTGGCGTTATTTGCCGAATTGACTGCAAATGGCAATATTACAATTGAGGGTTTTCAGGATTTTATCCGCAATGTGGTGCGACCTATATTGCCGCATCAAAAACTGCTTTGCGGCTGTGGACAAGTCTTGGTTGATCAGCTGCATGTGAAATA
The DNA here is from genome assembly GCA_025363155.1 of Moraxellaceae bacterium. Lineage (GTDB taxonomy): Bacteria > Pseudomonadota > Gammaproteobacteria > Pseudomonadales > Moraxellaceae > Aquirhabdus. The sequence goes on along the minus strand of JANYEL010000007.1, from coordinate 289 downwards.
TATGTTTGGCGTGGACTATTCAGATGGCAATATTGCTCAGATCAAATCAGATTTTAGTTTGGCTGAACGTCCCGTGGTGGCCAATTGGTTGCATACGCGCGAGCCTGTTTTTATTCATACCGAACGTGATCAACATTTGCTGTCGCCATTAGAAAAGGCTATGTCTGCGTTAACAGTTGAAATGGATTATTTTTAGCCAAAGCAACTGTTAGCGCAATTTCTGGAGTTAGAGTTTTTCCCCAACGCTCCAAAAACCTTCGCCATCCCAAATAATTCTCCAGATACTTAG
>JANYEL010000171.1 GCA_025363155.1 Moraxellaceae bacterium | reverse complement strand
TCAGTTGCTGAACAAACCAAAATCGCGCCGTCCATCTGTGCAGCACCAGTGATCATGTTTTTAACATAGTCAGCATGGCCTGGGCAGTCTACGTGTGCGTAGTGACGGATCGGGCTATCGTATTCAACGTGTGCAGTGTTGATGGTAATACCACGAGCTTTTTCTTCTGGTGCTGAGTCGATTTCGCTCAGTGCCTTAACGTCGCCGCCGTATGCTTTTGCACAGTTCAAGCTGATCGCAGCAGTCAGAGTTGTTTTACCATGGTCAACGTGACCGATGGTGCCGACGTTAACGTGCGGCTTATTACGTTCAAACTTGGCCTTCGCCATAATATTCTTCCTTTTTCATTAACTTATCTAAAAAGATTCGTTAAGTTATTAAACAATTAAACTTAAAATAAGGTTTAGTCTGACAAGACTGACATCAGGATTTAAACCACTAATATCAGTCATCGCTCAGAGCATGTTGGAGTGTAACGCGGCTCTTTAATTTTTCAATAGCTATATCTAGAATCAATAACTAAAAAGCCACATTACAATCAATATCACTCGTCGTCGTCTGTTGAACCTTTCTTACCACCAGATGCAAATTTAGAAATAATGCCATCCGCAACGTTACGCGGAGTTTCAGCATATTTAACAAATTCCATGGAGTAAGTTGCACGACCTTGCGACATTGAACGCATTGACGTTGCATAACCAAACATTTCCGACAGTGGAACTTCCACGCGAATTTGTTTAGTGCCACCAGGAAGATCATCCATACCTTGAATCACACCGCGGCGACGGTTTAAGTCACCCATGATGTCACCCATGTAGTCTTCTGGGGTTTCAACTTCAACTTTCATGATTGGCTCAAGAAGAACTGGATCCGCTTTCATGAAGCCTTGACGGAACGCCATTGAACCAGCCATTTTAAACGACAGTTCATCAGAGTCGACGTCATGGTATGAACCGTCAAACAGTACAGCTTTAACACCAACAACTGGGTAACCAGCAAGAATGCCGTTTTTCATGCGTTCTTGAATACCCTTGTCAACCGCACCAAAGAATTCTTTTGGAACAGTACCACCAACAACTTCAACTGCGTACTCGTAGTTTGCAATTTCAGTGTCAAGCGGCTCAAGGCGTAGGTAAACGTGACCGAACTTACCACGACCACCCGTTTGACGCACGAATTTGCCTTCTTGTTCAACGGTCTTTTTGATCGTTTCACGGTAAGCAACCTGTGGTTTACCAATGTTCGCTTCGACACCAAATTCACGCTTCATACGATCAACGAGAATTTCTAAGTGAAGCTCACCCATACCAGCGATGATGGTTTGGCTTGATTCTTCATCAGTCCATACACGGAATGATGGATCTTCTTTTGCCAAACGACCCAAAGCGATACCCATTTTTTCTTGGTCAGCTTTGGTTTTTGGTTCCACAGCCAAAGAAATAACTGGCTCAGGGAAAATCATACGCTCAAGGGTAATAATGTGGTTTTCGTCACACAATGTATCACCAGTGGTCACGTCTTTAAGACCCGCACACGCTGCGATATCACCAGCACGGATTTCATCAACATCTTCACGGTCATTCGCATGCATCAACACGATACGGCCAACGCGCTCTTTCTTCATTTTAACTGGGTTCCAAACAGCAGAACCTGCTTTTAGAACACCCGAGTAAACACGAACAAAGGTCAATGAACCCACGAATTTATCGTTCATGATTTTGAACGCAAGCGCCGCAAACGGCTCATCATCAGATGCTTTACGTTCGCCAATGGTTTCGTCTTTGTCATCAAGGATACCCTTGATTGCTTCAACGTCGCCTGGTGCTGGCAAATAACGAATAACAGCATCAAGCATCGCTTGAACGCCTTTATTCTTAAATGCTGAACCACAAAGCATTGGCTGAATTTCACAGTTGATCGTACGAGTACGTAAGGCTTCATGAATTTGGTCTTCGGTCAAATCACCGGTTTCCAAATATTGATTCATCAAGTCTTCAGATGCTTCAGCAGCTGATTCAACCATTTTTTCGCGCCATTCGTTTGCAGTAGCAACCAAATCAGCTGGGATGTCGCCGTATTCGAACTTCATGCCTTGTGAGGCTTCGTCCCAAATAATCGCTTTCATCTTCACAAGATCGACGATACCTTCAAAAGTATCTTCTGCACCGATTGGAATCGCGATAGGTACTGGATTTGCACCTAGACGAGTTTTCATTTGTTCAACTGCGCGGAAGAAATTCGCGCCTGTACGGTCCATTTTGTTCACGAACGCAATACGTGGAACTTTATATTTGTTTGCTTGGCGCCAAACAGTTTCAGACTGTGGTTGTACACCGCCAACAGCACAATAAACCATACACGCACCGTCAAGTACGCGCATAGAACGTTCAACTTCAATGGTGAAGTCAACGTGTCCTGGTGTATCGATGATGTTGATACGGTGTTTAGCGAAGTTGTTCGCCATGCCTGACCAGAAACAAGTCGTCGCAGCAGAAGTAATGGTAATACCACGTTCTTGCTCTTGTTCCATCCAGTCCATGGTTGCTGCACCTTCGTGCACTTCACCAATCTTGTGGCTAACGCCTGTGTAATACAACACACGTTCAGTCGTGGTTGTTTTACCCGCGTCGATATGCGCGGAAATACCAATATTTCGGTAGTGTTCTAGGGGGGTTACGCGTGCCATGATGCTTTCCTAAATGCTTTCTAAATAATTCAATAAATTCAATGATAATAAGGCTCAAACAGGCTAATTCTAAAATAGCAGCTTCTGAATACCAGCAAATCTCCCACTAGATAACAGTGCGATGTTAAATCGTGCGGCTGTGCGCATGTTGCTCTCCCGTGGTTGATTGATAGTCATTAACTGAATGATCAGTCTGTTTAATTCACTTAAAAATAAACGCTGCAATGAGCAACGTTTACTTGAAAGATGACGGCTTAAAAAGCAAGCCTTAAAAGCAACGCACTCGTTAGAAACGGTAGTGCGAGAAAGCCTTGTTCGCTTCGGCCATGCGATGCACGTCGTCGCGTTTTTTCATAGCAGTGCCTTTGCCTTCAGCAGCATCCAACAGCTCGCCTGCAAGACGCAGTGCCATTGTTTTTTCTGAACGCTTAGCAGCAGCTTCAACCAACCAGCGCATTGCTAGGGCGGTACGACGGGATGGACGTACTTCCATAGGTACTTGGTAAGTTGCACCACCAACACGGCGGGCTTTTACTTCAACCATAGGGCGAACTTTTTCAAGGGTATTCTCAAAAAATTCCACTGGTTCAGCTTTTGATTTTTCATTAATACGTAGCAACGCACCGTAAACGATACCTTCTGCTACTGATTTTTTGCCATCTTCCATTACATGGTTGATGAATTTAGCCACAGTCTGGCTGCCGAATTTTGGATCTGGCAGAATTTGACGGGCAACGACGGAACGACGTCTTGGCATGATACAAACCTTTTATGACACTTCAGGGATACCCAGCAGATTGCGCTTTGTGTCTTACGCGCGGTTCGCTGGCCTTACTACATGCTCTGTCACAACCTTCAACTTTCAAAAAATCTTTTAACATCGCGATTAACGCAACTCAAAAACATTTACTTCAAAATCAAATTCGTAAAAACAGAAACTATTTCTTACAGCTTAAATCCAAGGATCTAATGCTTATTTCTTAGGACGTTTCGCGCCGTATTTCGAGCGTGACTGCATACGACCTTTAACGCCAGCACAGTCTAATGAACCGCGCACAGTGTGATAACGCACACCTGGTAAGTCTTTAACACGACCACCGCGGATCAATACAACGCTATGCTCTTGCAGGTTATGGCCTTCACCGCCGATGTAGCTTGATACTTCAAAACCTGAAGTCAAACGTACACGACAAACTTTACGCATTGCTGAGTTAGGTTTTTTTGGTGTAGTAGTGTAAACGCGAGTACAAACGCCGCGGCGTTGTGGACACGCTTGAAGCGCCGGTACTTTTGATTTTTCAACCAAGCTAGTACGACCCTTACGAATCAATTGGTTAGTGGTAGCCACTGATAACTCTCCCGTGAATAAAAATCCCCAAAAAGGATATACCCCTTTTTGGGGGCTACATATTCTAAATCAAGAGTAGTGGTTGGTCAAGGAAAGCTGTAGGTATTCGTAGTAAAAGTAGTTTTGTTTTTAATCTGAAATTTATTATATTTTTTGAAAGGATATGGCGTAATCATAAACGATTACGCCATATAAAGAACCCTAATCCTCATCACGATTTTCAGCACGGTCTTCAGCCAAACTCGTTGCCATAATTTGTACCAATGCCGCTTGTTCACCATTTAAACGTGCAAGGCGAAAGGTTTCTTGCGCGCTTGCGACCACACTCGCAACCAAACGCGCATTATAAGTTGCACCTGCCGCACCCGTCATAAAAGGTACGGTACGTGAAAGCCACTGTGCAGGTTTACGTAAATTCAGATTTCGAGAAAACTCGCTAATAACACCACTGGCAATCGTCACTTCCTTACTGGCACCAATAATCCTTTCCACACCACTCAAATCACCAGACTCCAATATCGTCCGCATACCAGCAAGCGCAATTAACACACCTTGTTTATCAGCTAGAATTTCCAAATCAGAATTACTCAAGGCCTCAAATGCAAGTGCGCGCCCCTCTTCACCTTCCAAATCAAATCCATAGCAATGCGCCACTTGATACACGGTACGCAACGATAAAATCAAAGCCAAAGGAAGATCAATCACCGCGCCAAGCACACCTGTAGCGCCCGTTAATCCGCCTTCTGTTAAAGCTAAAATTCGATTTTCTTCCATGACACCGATCACGAGTTCCTCGCAACGCGCCACATCACCCGTACGCAATTCAAAAATACTATCAACACCCGCACGTTTAGCAATTCGCGCTGAACTGCTTATTGAGTTCGCCAACTCCGCCGCACGCTCAAATACATATTCGGAAAACGTTTCAACCATTTGAATTGGAATGATAGGCGCAATATATTTACCCAGTGCGTTCAGACGTGAACCAACGAGTTGTTCAGTTAAGGTCGGCAAATGCTGTTTGAATACATTTTTTGCATCCAGCTCGACAGGTGGCTCACCTTTCAATCGCTCTTGTCGCTGCTTTTCAGACAGCTGATTCAGCATCCGATCGCCAGTTTCAGCGGCTTTTTTGACTTGATTGGTAATCCGATCTTTCAACGTGTTGGAATACCATGCCTTTTCCATAAGAATATTCCTTTATTTGCCTGTTATTCGCTGTTGTAAATAAACGTTATCTTGAATCTTTAAGACTACATTATAACTGCAATGACACAAAGCCCGAAAACACTAATTTGAAATATTAGATAAGCAACCAATAGCAAAAGCAGCAAATTCAAAAAATCATTCAGCAATGACGTAATTTGGTAATAAAAGACAATATTCATAACATCCAAGCAACTTTCTCATTCGGCTAAATATGATATAAAGGCTCACTACACAAAGCCTTAGAATGCTCCGCTGTCTTTTTCTTTGGGTGATACTCACCACATTCACATTACGGTCACGATGCAATGCAATACTTCACTGTTGATTGTACTCAATCATTCTTTGCTTTATTACTCACGGAGCACTAATGCGTCCCGCCTCATATACACACGCAGACTTAATTGCTTGCGCCGAAGGAAAACTATTTGGTGCAAATAATGCACGCTTACCAATGCCACCGATGCTCATGTTTGATCGAATTACGCACATCGCGGATACAGGCGGGAATTTTGGTAAAGGCGAAGTGATCGCTGAACTCGATATCAATCCAGAACTGTGGTTCTTTCAATGCCACTTTTTGACTGACCCAGTGATGCCAGGTTGTTTAGGCTTGGATGCCATGTGGCAGTTGGTTGGCTTCTATTTGGGCTGGCATGGAAATCCTGGGCGTGGACGCGCACTGGGCGTTGGTCAAGTAAAATTTACCGGACAAGTTCTGCCAAAGCATAAAACTGTGCGTTATCATCTACACTTGAAGCGTGTGATTGAGCGCAGTTTGTGTATCGCCATTGCAGATGGTGAAATGTATGTCGATGATGAGTTGATTTACACTGCTAAAGATTTACGTTGTGGCGTTTTTATTGAACCTAGCTTTTAGTAAATATTGATCATTACTGCAATTGATCAATATAGAACAATTAGCGCATATTGATCGTCGCCGTAAATGGTGTTTGAAGAATAATCGCGTAGGCGACCGTTTTAATTTTTAGATTGAGGAATACACATGCGTCGTGTCGTAATTACTGGAATGGGAATCGTATCGTGTTTAGGTAATGATCGCGCGACGGTCACTGATTCCTTACGCAATGGGAAATCAGGCATCAGCTTCAATCAAATTTATACTGATCTTGGTATGAAATGCCATATCAGTGGTCGCCCAACTTATGATGACTCTGGGATTGACCGTAAGCTCAAGCGTTTCCTAGCTGAAGCATCGACCTTTGGTTATCTCTCAGCAATTTCTGCCCTTGAAGACGCAGGATTGACCCATGAAGATGTTGCAAACAATACGCGTGTTGGCATCATTGCAGGTTCTGGCGGCTCTTCTACTGGTTCTCTGGTTGCTGCTGCAGATGCAATGCGTGAAGGTGGTACACGTAAGGTTGGGCCATTTATGGTGCCCCGCACGATGACCAGCTCTATCACTGCTGCAATTGCAACAGGATTAAAACTGCAAGGCGTCAGTTATGCGATTAGTTCTGCATGTGCGACTTCGGCGCACTGTATCGGCAACGCGATGGAACTCATTCAATTGGGCAAACAAGATGTTGTACTCGCAGGTGGCGGCGAAGAAGAACATTGGACACAATCGATTTTGTTTGATGCAATGGGCGCGATGAGCACCAAATACAACGACACGCCTCAAACTGCTTCACGTCCGTATTCAACTGATCGTGATGGTTTTGTCATCGCAGGCGGCGGCGGTATTGTTGTCGTAGAAGCGCTAGATCATGCCATTGCGCGTGGTGCTCGTATCATTGCTGAAATTGTCGGTTATGGCGCGACATCTGATGGCGCCGATATGGTTGCACCAAGTGGCGAAGGCGCTGTGCGTTGCATGAGAATGGCGCTCGATATGGCTGCTCAGCATGATGTCACCGAAATCGATTATCTCAACACGCATGGCACCTCAACACCAGTGGGTGATACCGCAGAATTGAATGCAGTTCGCGAAGTATTTGGTGAGAAATCACCAGCGATTAGTTCAACGAAATCGATGAGTGGCCATAGTCTAGGCGCTGCTGGTGTACAAGAAGCCATTTACTGCATGCTCATGATGGAACATGGCTTTATTGCACCGTCAATCAATATCACTGAACTTGATCCAGATGCTGCAGGGTTAGATATCGTTCAAACGACTCGCCCTGCCACACTCAATGCAGTGCTGTCGAATAGCTTCGGGTTTGGCGGCACTAATGCCAGCTTGATTTTCAAACGCTACGAGGAATAAGCATCCGTGCTCCTTCTCTGGATTAAAGCCTTTCACATCGTCGCAGTCATTTGTTGGTTTGCGGCGATGTTTTATTTGCCACGTCTATTTGTTTATCACGTGCAAAGTACTGATGCCGTCAGCATCCAACGTTTCGAGTTAATGGAACGCAAGCTCTATCGTGGCATCATGACACCAGCGATGATTGCGACATGGGTACTCGGCTTATGGATGGTTTGGTTAGGAAGTGATTACTATCTGACTCAGCATTGGATGCATGCAAAATTAGGTTTAGTGTTTCTTTTGACGGTTTATCATTTTGTTTGCGGTTATTTTAGAAAAGCACTCATTGCCAATCCGAATCTAAAATCACACGTATATTTTCGTTGGTTTAATGAAGTTCCTATTTTTCTGCTGATTGCAGTTGTTATTTTAGTTGTCGTAAAACCTAACTTCTAACAGGGCAAACTCACCCACCCTGTTAGTTTCTTCATACCATAACAATTTAAAAAAAATTATTTATTAGTAGCAAGTGAATATCCCGCAACACGCCAAGTTTGATCGTTGTCTAAACGAAAAGACACCAACTCTTGACCATGACCTTTAGCAAAGTTACTCGCAAAAACAATACTATAATATGTACCTTTTGGAGTTTTACTCTGTCCATTTGCATCCGAACGGTATGCCGACACAACCGAGCGTTTTGATGCAGCGCCTAAATTACTTTGGTCTAATAGAATATGCTGAGTAAAGCTATCGCGACTCACCAGAGGTTTTATTACTGGCGACAACCCATCCCATATTTCACCACTTTTACCCTGATCAATCAGACTTAAAACTTGTAGCGCAGCAGTAGTCATTGCCTGAGTTTGCTTGTCTGAAGCAACTTTGGCATCACGCTCATTTTGAGTTGGCGCTTTTTGAGCTGATTGAATAATTTCAGCGTTCGCATGAAGAGATACTGACAATCCAACAATAGCTGCCACAGACATCACAATCTGACTAAACTGATTTTTCATAAAAATGCTCTATCTCGCCGTTGATGATAATAATACATCCGAGTTGTAGATTAACCCATTTCCGGTTTAATACGACGCTTAATCGTGGTTGCAGCAAGTTGACCCCACAACGAATAGGCTGGTGCAGCAGGATGAAATCGATCCGTTGCTAAGAAATGCGATTCAAACGGAAAATCTAATTCGATCAATTCACATTGCGCATCGATTGCGACAATATCTCTCAAGTGTTCAGTCAGCTGCTTCGCTCTCACACCGACATGCCAGCGCAACGGTTGCGGAAGTACTTCAAAAAGATGTAATGGTGGCAGACCTGTCAAAATGACATGTTGAACGCCAAACTTAGATTTCAATAATTGGATAATTTCTAATAATTGCGCAATGCATTTCTTTGATCCAGTACGACCACTGACATCGTTGACACCGACAGAAACAACGGCAACTTCAAACGATTCTGATGGCGCTTTTTTTAGTGATTCGAGAACATCTTTTGCAGTATGTCCAGTTGTGGCATTCAGCTTCCAT
>JANYEL010000151.1 GCA_025363155.1 Moraxellaceae bacterium | reverse complement strand
CAATCCGAATAATTTAGATTCATTAGTCTTAGTTTGGAATGAAGCCAATCCACAAGATTTCTGGTATGAACCACTATTAGTGGACAACGAATTTGCATATAAAGTAGACAAAGTTACACATCTCATTTAGAAATGGATTACAACAGGCTAGGATTTAAAATCCTAGCCTCACCAACGTCAAATTCACCACATCCAATCGCTTATCATCTATTGCACATTCTTCTGCTGACGGCTCATCCGCTTTCAGCGATTCAAAATCAAACAACTCACGATCAGCAAATTGCGATAGCTGGACATTTTGCGATGCGGTAAAAATATAAGTTGCAGCCCGCGCCATGCTCAAGTAAATTTCAGACCTAATAATTATTTAACGCTCAATAAATGGAATTTCTGACGCGATGACCAATAACGCTAATACGCACGCAAGCACATCAACCCATTGGAAAAACTGGTCAGGTTTACAACAATCGAATCCTCGCTCATCGGTTCAACCAAACGACCTTACTCAACTCAGCCAAATCATTCGCGAATCACAAAAATGCCGCGTCGTTGGTGCTGGACATTCATTTAGTCCATTGGTTTGCACTGATGACACATTAATCTCATTAGATTCGCTGACAGGTTTAGTTCGTCATAACAGCCAACTCAATCAAAGCACATTACAAGCTGGCACTCGGCTAAAAGACCTTGGTGCGGTACTGAATCCTATTAATCAAGCACTCATCAATCAAGGTGACATCGACGAACAAAGTCTTGCAGGCGCAATCTCTACCGGCACACATGGAACTGGAAAAGATCTCACTTGTTTGTCAGGTTTAGTTGAAGGCTTCCAATTGATGACTGCAAGCGGCGAAACCTTAGATTGTGATCGCACGCAAAACAGCACGATCTTCGAGGCTGGACGTGTAAGCTTAGGCAGTCTCGGTGTTTTGACGCAAATTACCATGCAAAATCTGCCGCGTTATCGCCTTAAAGAACAAATTCAGCTCACGCCATTCCAAGATATTCTCAGCAATATGGACCAATGGAAAACTGAACATCGCCACATCGAATGCATGGTTTTCGTTCATGCGCGTGACGCGATTTTGAAAACCCTTGATCCAACCGAAGATGACATTAAAACACTGTCTGCACCATGGCCTTCGGATGATGCGCTACTTACTTTATGTTCCGAAATTGCCAAAAATTTGCCCCGTTTAAATCCTTATGTTCAGAAACTATTAGGCATCTTCGTTAAACCAACCACGCGCGTTGATTGGTCATCCATCATCTTCCCGAGTGTGCGCGAAACGCGCTTTAATGAAATGGAATACCAAATCCCCGCCGAACGTGGCTTGGAATGTCTCGCCGAAGTCGTTGCGACACTGCAAAAACACAAAGCGTCCGTATTCTTTCCACTCGAATATCGCTACGTCAAAGGTGATGACATTTGGCTCAGTCCGTTTTATCAGCAAGACAGTGCCTCAATTTCCGTCCATCAATATCACAAACAAGATTGTCGCGAAATTTTCAAAATCGTCGAACCAATTTTCTGGAAATATGGCGGACGTCCGCATTGGGGCAAAATGCACACCCTCACTGCGCCGCAACTGAAAAAATTCTATCCGCGTTGGGATGACTTCATGAAAATCAGACAAGAACTTGATCCAACCAATAAATGGATCAATCCGCATCTAAACTCGTTATTTTTTGGTTAATCGAATGTCTGATTATTTCAAAAAAATCAATACAGCATTGCAGCAAGCAAACTTTGCTTTGCCAATGCTGATCATTGACCAAGCGCGTTTAGATGCTAATTTGGCGCAAGTGAAAAGAATGCTCACGCCAAAAGTACAACCTCGCTTGGTTGTTAAATCACTGGGTTCAATTGAGCTATTGAAATACATCGCAAATGATTTGAACTGCAATCGTTTTATGGTTTTTCATTTACCGCATGTGCCACTTGTTTTGAATGCTTTTTCAAACGCCAATATTCTTCTTGGCAAACCTATGCCTGTCAGAGCCGTGCATAATTTTTATGAACACAACAAATCCATGACGCAAGCACCAATTCAATGGCTGATTGATAGCATTGAACGACTAGAGCAATATTTGGAATTGGCAAAATCATTAGAGTTAAAACTACTCATCAATATCGAAATCGACGTAGGTCTCCATCGCGGCGGGGTCCAAGATTTAACGCAGTTTAGAGAGTTATTAACCCTCATTCAGAGCAATCCAAAACACCTCCAATTTAGCGGCCTAATGGGCTACGACGCGCACGTTGGTAAAATCCCTAAAGTCATCAAATCCACCGCTAAAACCTACGATCAATCTCAATCCGAATATCAAAAATTCATCGCTTGTATAGCGAATGACTTCCCTACCCTGAATCATGTAAAGCTTTGTTTTAACGGTGCAGGAAGTCCGACATTCAGTCTGCACACCGAACACAGCATCTGTAATGATATTTCTTTTGGTTCGATGTTATTAAAACCTGCTGACTTTGACTTACCAACCTTAGTCTATTTTCAACCCGCATTATGGATTGCCACGCCAGTTCTCAAAAAACTACCCACAACTCAAATTCCAGGTTTAGCATTACTCGATAAAGCACCTAGTAACAAAAACGCGCTCTTTGTCTACGGCGGTTACTGGATGGCGAATTATGTCCATCCTGAAGGTGCGCAGACAAACTCGCTGTACGGTCGCAGCAGCAACCAAGAGCTTGTTAATGTTCCCAAATCATCCGACATTCACGTCGATGATTTCGTGTTTCTACAACCCTCTCAAAGTGAAGCCGTCATTAGTCAATTTGAACAAGTTTGGATTTATTCTGGTGAAAATTTTACATATTGGGAAACGTTCAGGGCTTAAAAAATACAAAAATAACACTAACAACTTGTTTTTATTAAACTTAAATTCACACAATAAAATATTAAAAAATATT
>JANYEL010000148.1 GCA_025363155.1 Moraxellaceae bacterium | reverse complement strand
GTCAGAAGCCTATTGGCGCAGTATCAAGGAGCGTCCGAGAAGGCGAAAGCTTCAGACGCTACCCGATGAGATTTATCAGTTGGTGCAGCTATGTGGCATTATGTAAATCAATAGCTTACGGCTTAAGTTGGCGCGTATGGGGTTCTACCCCAGCGATTTTCGTAGCGGAAAAAAGCTGGGGCAAGCCTGCAGCCTACAACTTCTTGAACAACGCTCACTCAAATCCTTTCGACGCCAAGGCTAATTCTGCATTCGCATAACTCGTTGTCATTCGCGCTAATCCCTCGACTAACTCATCAAAAGTCATATTCGGATTAGGCGAACTGAGATGACGCGTGACGCTATATATCCCACCATTGATACAAATATAACTGATGGTCAGCATATTTTGTACGCGCAAATATTGTGGGTTATACATCACATAGTGCATCGCTAGTTCCATCAACGCACTTTCAATTTGAGGAGAGTATCGAGAATATCGAAAATATTTGAGATAAACACCGTTGTGCAGTTGCAATAAATCTCGGAACAAATACAGTAACTGCGTCACCAAATCCTCTAAACTTACCCGAACAAGCTTAGGTCTGAACTCTTTCAGCATTTCCAGAATATCATCAACAAAACGTTGATTCATCGCGACATAGATCGCTTCTTTATTCTCAAAATACTCATACAGCGACCCGACACCAACTCCTGATATATCAGCAATTTGTCGTGTTGTCGCACCATGAATTCCACTTTGCGCAACCGCAATAAATCCAGCCTCGACGATCGCATCAACCGTGACTTTTGCGCGTTTTTGTGTGGGTTTTCTAGCCATAAAATTACCGACTTGTATCCGAACAGATAGTCGGATTATTCTGAATTACTAAGTGAATAAGGTCAATTGAAAAGTGTGTACTGATCGATGACCCTAAATGAGTAATTCTGCTATGTTCAAAAAGCTCTTTTCAAAGAACAATGTCTCCAAACATGCCTTCGCAGTCGTCACAGGTGCAGGTAGTGGCATCGGTCAGGCATTTGCACTGCAAATCGCGAAACGCGGCGGCGAAGTGGTTTGTGCTGATATTAACTTAATGACTGCACAAAAAACTGCTGACACGATTATTGCTGCTGGCGGTAAAGCATTCGCCGTGCAATGTGATGTCACCGATTTAGCCCAAGTCGAAAACCTTGCGGTACAAGCGGAACAATTGCTAAGCGCACCTGTTGATTTAGTCATTAACAATGCAGGCGTTGGTGCAGGTGGACATCGGATTGGTGACATTAGCATGGATGACTGGAAATGGGTGATGAATGTCAACCTATGGGGCGTGATTCATGGCTGTCATGTCTTTGCACCGAAATTACGTGCACTGGGTCGCGGTGGCATGATCAATGTCGCCTCAACGGCTAGTTTTGCTGCTGCACCGCTGATGGGGCCGTATAACGCAACTAAAGCGGCTGTACTCGCCATCTCAGAAACACTCGCCGCAGAAATGGTCGGAACGGATATTCACGTTTCAGCACTCTGCCCGACTTTTGTCCAAACCAACATTACCCGCGATGGTCGCATCGCCGATTCATCGAGTCGTCTCGCTGATCAGCTGATGAAATGGACGGGTATTCCAGCAGAGCGTGTCGCTGTGACAACGCTTGATGCTTTAGATCGCGGTCAACTCTATGTACTGCCGCAACTCGATGCTCGCATGATTTGGCGCATGAAGCGCTATGCCCCTGCCATCTACACCCAGAGTCTAGGTGTCCTCAATCGCTTTGCTGGCTGATTGTTTTAAATAATCACTCCATCTTTTTTTGCATCATCAAACTCGTTACTCGGAGAAATTCATGGCTTCTATTGATCTCGACAAAATGCTCACCAAAATCAAAAAAACGCAATGGTCACTGGCTGATATTGACTGGGACGCACCAGGTGCAGAACTGGTCACAGGCAATCCAGAACTCTACGCCAAGCTCAAACCATTTATGGCGGATTTGATGTGGATTGAACATATTGGCGCACGTGCATTTTCTGCCATGTCAAAGAAAGCTCCGACTGAGACCTTGAAGCAAATTTACAGTCACTTCCACGCTGAAGAACAACGCCATGCCAATGCTGAAATGGCACTGATGAAGCGTTGGGGCATGTTACCTGAAGATGGCTCAATTCCAGAACCCAACAAAAACCTGCGTATCACCATCAAATGGCTCGACACTTATGCCGACAAAATGCCGTTCTATGTGCTTGGTGCAGTCATTCCGATGCTCGAAGTGGCACTAGATGGTGCATTGTGCACATTCCTATTAGAGACGGTCGAAGATCCTGTTTGTCATCAAGCTTTTGATTTGATCAACGATGATGAATCTCGTCACTTAGGCGTTGGTTTCTCGGTGATTGAAGCACAAGGTTACAACAAAACCTTGATTGAACTCTCAAAAATGGCTGCACGTATACTTGATCCACGCCTACTTCTCGGCATTGCAGCCTATTTGCCTCTCTTGAACAAGATGCGCGACAACATCATGAAGATGGGTCTACCTGAAGAAAAACTTTATGCTGCCATGAAGAAGTTTGAAAAAATTGCAGGACGTACTGCAGATGGTCGCCGTAACCCATGGTTCCAAATCATCAGTTGGAATGGCCGAATGGTCATCAACCGTAACAACAAAATCTATCACATGCCTGTGGATGCGATGGTTAGAGCAACCGATATGCTTCCCCAAAGTAGCATGCCTGCTGTACCAAGCTGGGTCAAAGAACTGACTTATGAGCCTATCGCACGTCATTAATTAAATCATTTCTCTCCCATAAGTGAAGTTTACTGGGCGGAGTCGAAGGGAACATATACACCTCGATTCGCTCAGAGAACGCACATTTCAACGAAGCTCAATGAGCTAGAAGACGATTTCACCTCACTTTCGAAATGAACATTCCCAAATTTTAACTTTTGAGTATTCACCATGACTTCACAAGCTAATATTACTGCTGATAGTCCAGAGAACACTTTGGAAAACGTACAAGCAAAGCCAACTAAAGCCACTAGCGCGAAAACCAAATCGACAGAGAAACAGCCATTGGCTGTGGTCAATACATTGATCATTGGTGCAGGATTTGCTGGACTTGGCAGTGCCATTCGATTGAAACAAGCAGGTTTGAATGACATCGTGATTTTGGAGCGCGGCACTCAAGTTGGCGGGACATGGCGCGACAATACGTATCCAGGCGCGGCATGTGACATTCCATCAAACCTGTATTCTTATTCTTTTGCGCAGAATCCAAATTGGTCGCGTGGATTTTCAGGCAGCCCTGAAATTTTAGAATACGTTCATTACCTTGTGAATAACTTCAAACTCAATGACTTGATTAAATTCAATCAGAATGTCGAAAGTTTAAATTTTGATGAAAAAACAGGTTTGTGGAATGTGTTATTGACCCATGGCGGATTTTATCAAGCGCGTACGGTCATTGCTGCGGGCGGCCCATTGTCGAATTTTAGCTTCCCAAAAATTGACGGCTTAGAAAACTTTAAAGGCAAAAAAATCCACAGTGCAAACTGGGATCATGACTACGCGATTGAAGGCAAACGTGTTGCGGTCATCGGTACAGGTGCCAGCGCGATTCAGATCATCCCTGAATTGGTCAAAACTGCTAATTTCGTGAAAGTGTTCCAGCGTACACCAGGTTGGGTCACACCGCGTCCAGACTACAAAACACCTGAGTGGAATAAAACCATTTTCCGTAAGTTGCCTGCAGCTCAAACTGCAATGCGTCAAGCGTTGTATTGGACGCATGAATCTATGGCATTGGCGGTCATCTGGAATTCGCCATTGACCAAAATTGCGGAGCAATTGGCAAAAGGTCATTTGAACCGTCAAGTCAAAGATGCTTGGTTACGCCGTCAATTAACCCCTGACTTCAAAATCGGTTGTAAGCGTGTATTGGTATCAAATGACTATTATCCAGCGCTGCAAAAGCCAAACTGTAAACTCATCACTTGGCCGATCGTGAAGATCACTGAAAATGGCGTACAAACCATGGAAGGTGTTGAACATGATGTCGATTGCATCGTGTTCGCAACAGGCTTTGACGTGAGCAAATCAGGCACTCCGTTCCCAATCACAGGTTTGAATGGTCGGAATCTAGGTGAAGAATGGTCTCGAGGTGCGCAAGCATATAAGAGCATGAACGTGTCGGGTTTCCCGAACTTGTTCTTCACCTTTGGGCCAAACTCAGGGCCGGGTCATAACTCAGCGTTGGTCTACATGGAATCACAAATTGACTATGCAGTTCGTGTGATCAAAACCATCATCAACCAAGACATAAAAATGCTCGATGTGAAAGCAGGCGTTCAAGCGAAATACAACAAAGAGATCCAAAAACGTCTGTCAAAGACCAACTGGAACTCAGGTTGTAAGAGCTGGTATCTGACTGAAGATGGTTTTAACTCGACGATGTATCCAGGTTTTGCTACGCAATATCAAAACCAAATGAAGTCATTTGATTTAAATGATTACACGGCGACGCCTGTTTAAGCGTTACCAGAAATAGCTCATTGAGCCTGTCGAAATGAGCGGTATCCGAAAAAGGAAATCACTTCGACAAGCTCAGCAAACTTTATGTTTATTAAAAGCCTCATGGTCAACATGGGGCTTTTTGATATTTAGTATTCGCCCTAATCGTGCTATAGATAGCCGCTCTGCAAAAGAACAATTTATTGACCTTTTTGACAAGACTTAAAAACAAATGACCATAGGGAATGGTGAGTTTTCGTGACAGCATCGCCTTGTGACTCATCCATGAAGGATTTAAAAAAATGCATACTCAAGATACATTAATGGGCAACCTGCAAGGCATCGGCCTACGCATGCTGACCCAGTTCGCCTCAAGCGATGTTGCCGATCGTTTAAAGATCCGCAAACCCATCGAAACCATCCTGTATCAAGGTTCAAAGACTGGTTTTCAACTCGCGACTAAAGCAGCGCGCGTGTTTTCTAAAAAACCAACGTCTGATGCCGCGACACGTTTACCCAGTCAAACGCGCAATAATCTATTTGACTTGTCGTTGTCCGAAGAACAACAAATGACACGTGATTCATTGTCACGTTTCGCTAAAGAAGTCATTCGTCCAGCGGCACATGCAGCAGACGACGCCCATGCAATTCCTGCCGCACTGCAAGCGCAAGCGGCTGAGTTGGGTTTAATGTATTACGCGATTCCAGAAGCATTGGGCGGCGCAGCGACTGAAGACAGTCTCGTCACGCAAATGCTTGCACTGGAAGATCTCGGTCATGGCGACTTCTCACTCGCTGCTGCGATCTACGCCCCTGTCAGCGTCGCAAACGTGCTGACTCGCTACGGCACAGCTTCACAGCAACAACAGTATTTGCCAGCATTCATGGATGAAGCAAAACCAACAATCGCTTCAATTGCTTGCAATGAACCTGTTGCCGTGTTCGACGCACAAAATCTCAAAACTACAGCGACGTTGTCTGGCAGCAACTATATTCTGAATGGCGAAAAATCATTAGTGTTGCTCGCGGCTGATAGCGAATTGTTTATTGTCTCGGCACAACTCGACGGTAAACCCGCGTTATTTATCGTTGAAAGTGGCCTGACAGGGTTAACACTTTCTGACGAACCCGCGATGGGTCTAAAAGCAGCAAAAACTGCGCGCCTCCATTTCGACAATGTCTTTACACCAAAAGAAAACCTTCTCAGTGAAGTAAACTATCGCGAATTCTTGGACTTAGGTGCATTGGCATCCTGTGCAACGGCGGTTGGTACTGCGCAAGCGGTACTCGAATATGTCACGAACTACGCCAATGAACGCGAAGCGTTTGGTGAGCCAATCAGCCATCGTCAAGGCGTAGCTTTCATGATCGCGGACATGGCGATTGAGATTGACTCGATGCGTTTATTGACATGGAGTGCGTGTTCACTTGCAGAAGCGGGCAAACCATTCCATCGTGAAGCGCATTTGGCGCGTATTTTATGTGCTGAAAAAGCTATGAAAATCGGCACAGATGGCGTGCAAATTTTGGGCGGTCACGGCTTTACCAAAGAACATCCAGTTGAACGTTGGTATCGTGACTTACGCAGCATTGCAATCACCCAAAACGCTATTTGTCTGTAAGGAGCACAACCATGAATCTCGAAGTCCCTAAAAAATTTGCGATGCTCGTTGAACAGGCTCACCAAGTTGCGTTAAATGTTTATCGTCCTATTTCTCGTAAATACGACAAAGGCGAACACGACTATCCAAAAGAACTGGACATGCTCGCATCCCTACTCGACGGCATGAATGCTGGCGGTGACAGTGTCACTGGCGCAACCAGCGCAACGGGTAATCCATCTGCGGAAGGCATAAGTGGCGCAGTGAAAAATGGTTCGAATATGTCCACCGCACTTGGCGTCATGGAACTCTGCTGGGGCGATGTTGGCTTCTGCTTAGCAATGCCGCGTCAAGGACTAGGCAATGCTGCGATTGGCGCCGTTGCGAACGAGGAACAACTCAAGCGCTTTGACGGCGTATGGGCCGCCATGGCAATTACCGAACCGGGTACTGGCTCTGACTCTGCAGCCATTCGCACGACAGCGATAAAAGACGGTGATGACTACATCCTGAACGGCGAAAAAATCTTTGTAACCTCGGGTCAACGCGCTGGCGCTGTCGTTGTTTGGGCAACATTGGATAAAAATGTCGGTCGTGCAGCGATTAAATCTTTTGTGGTCGAGCAAGGCACTCCAGGTATGGAAATCGCCCGCCTTGAACATAAACTGGGGATTAAATCGTCAGATACAGTAGCGATTAATTTCACCGATTGCCGCGTACCTGCTGCCAACCTACTCGGTTCACCTGAAGTTGATGTGCAAAAAGGCTTTGCTGGCGTGATGCAAACTTTCGACAATACCCGTCCGTTGGTTGCTGCAATGGCTGTTGGTATTGCCAAAGCATCGCTTGATCTGACCCGTAACTTGCTGAAAGATCATCTGTCAAAAGACTATGCAAACTTACCGATTAATGCCTCTTACATCGAAGCAACGTTAGATCGTTTGGAAGCTGAATGGGAAGCCTCTCGCCTGCTGACTTTGAAAGCGGCATGGATGGCTGACAACAAGCAACCAAACTCAAAAGAAGCCTCAATTGCGAAAGCAAAAGCAGGTCGTACTGCCAATGAAGTGACACTGAAATGTATCGAACTGTGTGGTTCAGTTGGTTACAGCGAAGTAGAGCTGCTTGAGAAATGGGGCCGCGACTCAAAAATCCTCGATATCTTCGAAGGCACACAGCAAATTCAATTGCTGATCGTTGCACGTCGTCTGTTAAATAAGTCTTCTTCTGAATTGAAATAATTTAGATTTGGAATGAAAAAAGCCCTGTCGGAAGATGAACTGACCCCAAAAAGTTGGACAGTTTGTTAAGCGGCTAACAAGGGTTGGGTTCTGTACTCTACAGGACTCAGCCCTTTTAGTTTTAGCTTAATGCGTTCATGGTTGTAATAGTGAATGTATTCATCTAACGCTTTA
>JANYEL010000101.1 GCA_025363155.1 Moraxellaceae bacterium | reverse complement strand
TCAGATTTATGAAGGTGCAGCTTTCCTTGCTGGCGCAACGCCCTACTTTGTCAATTGCACTGCGGAAAACAATTATCTTGGTGATTGGGATGCGATTCCTGAATCCGTTTGGGCAAACACGCAGTTGGTTTTCATTTGCTCACCAGGTAATCCGACTGGTGCAGTGATGCCTGCTGAAAAGCTAAAAAAACTGATTGAACTTTCTGATGTTCACGGTTTTACCATTGCCTCTGATGAGTGTTATTCCGAACTTTATTTTGATGTGGCGCCAGTCGGTTTACTCGAAGTTTGTGCCTCGATGGGTCGTCATGATTATCATAATTGTGTGGTATTCCATTCGCTCTCTAAGCGCTCAAATTTACCAGGTTTACGTTCAGGTTTTATCGCGGGTGATGCCAAATTACTTGCGCCTTATTTGCTCTATCGCACCTATCACGGTTCAGCAATGCCTGTACAACATCAACTCGCCTCAACTGCAGCTTGGGCAGATGAAGCACACGTTGAACAAAATCGAGTTTTATATCGTCAGAAATTTGATTTATTCGTCAAAGAGTTGGGTAATAAATTTGCCTTCAAAAAACCCGATGCAGGTTTTTATTTCTGGTTACCCGTTGAAGATGATGAAGCGTTTGCACAGCGTTTATATGCGGAGCAGAATATCACCGTGTTACCAGGTCGCTACTTGTCGCGTGAAGCAAATGGAGTCAATCCCGGCATAAATCACGTGCGTATGGCGCTGGTTGCTGATTTTGAAAACTGTGTAGAAGCGGTTGAGCGATTAAAGAAACTATAAGATTAGATTTCAAAAAAGGCAAAGTTAAACTGATATTAACTTTGCCTTTTTTTATTTCGAATTAGTCGGAAGGAAACTGCATGTGCGGATTCCAAACCACTTCCCAGAGATGTTGATCTGGATCTTGGAAATAACCTGAATAACCTCCCCAGAACGTATCTTGCGCTGGTTTAACTATCACCGCGCCAGCCTGCTTCACCTGTTCCATCAATGCATCCACTTCCGCTTTAGAATCCACATTGTGACCCAAGCTCAACTCTGTCGCACTCGCTTTACCTAATGGCAAACCTGTATCAATTGCTAAACTTTGACGAGGCCAAAGCGCGAGTTTTAATCCTACTTGTAGATCAAAAAACGCCACAGCACCATGTTCAAATTCTTTGCCAATGATACCGCCACTCGGCCAACCAAGCCCCTCATGATAGAACTTGTACGACTTCTCTAAATCATCGACGCCAAGGGTAATCACTGTAATTTTAGGTTTCATATGACCTCTACTTGATCTGTTTATTCAGAACGAATTTAGACTGATGCGTTATCTTAGTTATAACCGATCTAAAGGCGCGCCTGCATCACATTTTTTGCAGTGCAATTGTGAACCCAACATTGTCGCTCGACCTTCCTCAGTCACAACCCAAGGACGACTCATCCACGGTGGATTATGGCGCACATGCTGGAAGTGACCACACTCCAGTTCAGCGACCCAGTGGTTTTCAATATCTTGGTGAAAACCAACAATACCCCGTTCCATGATCAAACTAAACCACTTGCCCTAACCATGCCAACAATTGCGACGCTTGCATTACACCCGCTTGACGCGCGACCTCCTTGCCATTTTTAAAAACGGCAATCGTAGGAATACTGCGAATATTAAATTGTGCACTAATCTTTTGTGCCACTTCAGTATTCACTTTAACGAAACGATACTGCGGTGTGTTTTGCGCGGCTTGATTAAAGTGTGGTGCCATTGCTTTACAAGGTCCACACCACTCTGCCCAAAAATCAACGACTATCGGCAATTCTGTGTTTTGCACATAATGAAAGAAATTCTGATCATTCAGCTCAATCGGATGAGTGGGTAACAGTGCTTTCTGACACTTTCCGCAGGTTGGATTGTCTTGTAGACGTTCATCAGGTACGCGGTTTTTAGCCATACAGCTTGGGCAAACGATTAACATTTTAAGATTCCTCGATTTCTTTCTTATCAAACCATATTCATATCAAATATCATCAACAGATATTGCGCTGAGATGGCTCTAAACTTTGTCCAGTCTGTGTGATTGGCTCTCCAACAGTCCATTGACTAAAGCCTGTAGACTCGAACTCAATATTTCCCATTGGCCAATTGATTTCCAAATTCCATTTAAAACGAACAAATCCATTCGGATACACGACTTCTTCACGCTCAATTTTACTCAGTGTAAATGCGCACATACCCGCTGAACATTGAACGTAATCAAGCGAGAACTTAAGTCCAAAAACCTCATGAAACTGAAGTGTTGACTGTGCGACTACAAAGCGAAAACCTTCAGGCTCATTGATCCACTCTAATATGTAATCAATATCAAAAATTAGCTCTGCCGTACCACAACTTTCGTCGAACTCAACAAAACGAAAGCCATGAACGCTGACATCGTGCCAGCACATATCATCAAAATCTTCAGTTTCCCAACGAGTGCGTAATGTCATTTTGATCCTTCTTATTTTAAACGTACTTCGCTATAACGCATTTGTGTCAAATCACCTTGTGACTCAATCAATCCTTTTTGAGCAAGTAACATCACCCTATTGGCAAAAAATAAATCGTTTTTACCATGTGCATGAGTCTTAAGGTCTTCCATTGTTAAAGCGACTACCATAGCAACTTTGCGCCATCGATCTAATACATTGGCAAGCAGGGCATCATCGAAGTCTTGGTCTGTCAACATCATCAATACCTTATTAATATTAATCTGGAAACTATATCCTACTGGCTCGAAAACCTGCCAAAAAAAACCGACATAAAAATGTCGGCTCTTTTCACATCAAATCAGCAATTAAGCAGTCACTTTTTCAACTGGCAAATGCGGATAGTTGATACCAGCCATTTGTTCAGCGATACGCAGAACTTGGCAGCTGTAGCCAACTTCATTGTCATACCAAACATACAATGTTGCATGGTTGCCGCTAACGATTGTTGCTTGCGCATCAAACACACCCGCAGAACGCGAACCGATAAAGTCAGAAGAAACTACTTCAGATGAGTTTGTATAATCAATCTGACCTTGCAGATTTGAATACACAGAAATCTGACGCATGAATTCGTTCACTTCTTCACGTGTTGTTTCAGTCGCCAAAGTCAGGTTCAAAATCGCGAGTGATACGTTTGGTGTCGGTACACGAACAGAGTTACCAGTCAATTTACCTTTCAGCGCAGGCAATGCTTTTG
>JANYEL010000039.1 GCA_025363155.1 Moraxellaceae bacterium | reverse complement strand
TCTGCTGTCAGTCCATAACCGTCTTTACCCGACAGATAGTGATTGATCACGTCGAGCTTCAGTTCAATCGAATGCTTACTCATAAAAAACTGCACCTTAATCAGTTGGAGGGTGTCCAACTTTTGGGGTGCAGTTCAATTGTGGGATTTTTTTATATCAACCATTCATATTGGAATCTAACTAATTTTAATCACAAAATCAGTTACGAGTGTTAATTGATAGAATAGTTGGTTGGGGAATATTGTAAGGAATATGAGCCTCTGCCCTAAAACCATAACCCAAATCTGAATAATCATAAACTGAATAAGGTGCTATCACCCCTCCAGAATAAATTGGTTGAAATATATCACCCAAATTACCAGACCATTTATAGCTATAACGCTCGCTACCAAAACCAATTGGATTACCAGTATTTGATACTCCAGTCGGAACACCAAGTAGCTCCCCCCCGCCCAACGAACGAATATTTTGAAGAATCCCTACGAGTAATGCACTTGAATCAACTGCATCGGCTGAATCTAAGGATTTATTTGATGCAGCAGCCAACTGCTTAGCCTCCAAATTACCATCATTCTTAATAGCCGTGACAAATAAATCATCAGTCCGACAAATATACTGAGCTGGTTTTACAGCTTCAGTGATGTAAGCGCTCTTTGTAGTATCTACACTTTGTTTTTCTAGTGTACAAATCTGTCGGATCTGCACCTCGATAAATTTGCTATCTAACTCAGCATCACTCAGTTTTTCTCCTGCATAAACAGGACTCATGACAACAGCTGTGGCCATTGTCATGACGGAAAGAGCATAAATTGATGGTTTATAAAAAACAGTAGTCGCACTTCCTACAGCTTTTTTTGTTAATTGTTCCATTTGCGTTAGCAAGAACATCCTCATGTCGCTAGACTCCTGTCCAAGCATAATACTGATTTTTATATAAGCACGAATCTAACAAACTTTAGCCAAATAAAGCAACAACTCAACTGACCGTTGGTCTAATCATTACAATAAAAACGTTAAAAGACGAAATTAATTTCGTCTTTTAACGGGTACTTCACATATATCTGCTCATCTCTGGGCATTTAGCACTTTAGATGTGATTAATGAAAACGAGTCCGCTCAAACTTCAATGGTTCGCCGTCCTTACCAGCACTCACGTTAATCGTGTCACCTGCACTAAACTCACCTGACAAAATGCGTGAGGCAAGTGGATTCTCGATCTCAGCTTGAATGGCACGTTTCAATGGACGCGCACCAAACACAGGATCATAGCCAACCGTCACCAATTGGTCGAAAGCAGAATCATCCAAAAACAATCCAATCTCACGTTCGCTCAAGCGCTCACGTAGACGATCCAACTGAATATCCGCAATGCCACGAATCTGACTTTGACCCAATTGTTGGAACACCACGACTTCGTCAATACGATTAATAAACTCAGGGCGGAAATGTTCACCCACCGCCTCCATAACAACCGCTTTGACTTGTGCCGCTGGCGCATCTTCGCCCAGCTCACGAATCGCAGCTGAACCCAGATTACTGGTCATGATAATGACTGTATTCTTGAAGTCCACCGTGCGACCTTGTGAATCAGTCAAGCGTCCGTCATCCAACACCTGCAATAGAATGTTGAACACATCGGGATGCGCTTTCTCCACTTCATCCAGTAAAACGACGCTGTACGGTTTACGACGTACGGCTTCGGTCAACGTACCGCCCTCTTCATAGCCAACATAACCTGGAGGAGCACCGACCAAACGACTGACTGAGTGCTTTTCCATAAACTCACTCATATCAATCCGAATCATCGCATCGTCACTATCAAACAGGAAGTTCGCCAATGCTTTGCTCAGCTCAGTTTTACCCACACCCGTAGCACCAAGGAACAAGAATGAACCACTTGGACGATTTGGATCAGACAACCCTGCACGCGAACGACGTACCGCATTAGAAACCGCAACCACCGCTTCTTTTTGCCCGACGACGCGTTTATGCAACTCGTCTTCCATATGAAGAAGTTTTTCACGTTCGCCTTGGATCATTTTACTGACAGGTATTCCTGTTGCAGCACTGACCACTTCGGCAATTTCATTGTCGGTGACTTTATTGCGAAGCAACGTTGGTTTCTCGGCATCTTCTGCCTTCTCACCTTGCGCCTGCTGCTTTTCAAGCTCAGGAATGATGCCGTGTTTCAACCGCGCCATTTCTGCATAATTACCATCTCGCTCCGCTTTGGTATACGCAATACGAGCAGCTTCTAGCTCTTCGATAATTTGCTTCCCGCCTTTATCCATCGCTTTTTCAGCCAACCAGATTTCATTCAAATCAGCATATTCTTTTTCAACTTCTTGAATCTGGGTATCAATCAAACGTTGCTGACTGCGACTACCCTCATCCTTATCGTTCTTAAGGACTTCACGCTCCATTTTCAGTTGAATGAGACGACGATCTAATTTATCGATCACTTCTGGCTTACTATCAATTTCCATGCGCAAACGACTTGCCGCTTCATCAATCAAATCAATGGCTTTGTCTGGCAAATTCCGATCAGTAATATAGCGATGAGACATGCGTGCTGCCGCAATAATCGCAGAGTCGAGGATTTTTACCCCATGATGTAACTCATATCGCTCTTTAAGCCCTCGCAAAATCGCAATCGTATCGGCAACCGAAGGTTCTTCTACAAGTACTTTCTGGAAACGACGTTCAAGCGCAGCATCTTTTTCAATATATTGACGATATTCATCTAACGTCGTCGCGCCGACACAATGCAGCTCGCCTCGCGCAAGCGCTGGCTTGAGCATATTTCCTGCGTCCATTGAACCTTCTGCTTTACCCGCGCCAACCATAGTATGTAATTCATCAATAAACAGAATCACTTGACCTTCTTGTTTCGCCAAGTCATTCAATACTGATTTTAAGCGCTCTTCAAACTCACCACGGAACTTGGCACCTGCAATCAATGCACCCAAGTCGAGTGACAATACTTTTTTATTCTTCAAGCCTTCAGGCACTTCGCCGTTGACGATGCGCTGCGCCAGCCCTTCAACAATCGCGGTTTTACCCACACCTGGCTCACCGATGAGTACAGGGTTATTTTTGGTACGACGCGCTAATACCTGAATCGTGCGACGAATTTCATCGTCACGACCAATCACTGGGTCGAGTTTTCCGGCCAATGCACGTTCGGTTAGGTCAATGGTGTATTTCGACAAGGCTTCGCGTTGATCTTCAGCGTTATTACTATTCACTTTGCTGTCTCCTCGAACCTGTTCAATGACAGTACGTAGGCGTTTTACATCGCTGCCCGCCGCTTCAATAATTTTTTTGGTCTCGCCTTGATCCGCTAATGCCAGCAGAGCCCATTCACTAGCAATATAATCATCGCCCGCTTTCTGCGCATAGCTATCAGCAAGATTTAAGATACGCACGGCTTGTGGCGTGAGATTGAGATCTCCATTCGGACTGGCGAGTTTCGGCGCATCGGCGATCGCTTTGTTAAGGCGTGTTTGCAAGACTTGTATATTTGCACCAGCTTGCTGCAGCAAACTGACATTTGCTGGTTCATTTAATAAGCTTGCAAGCACATGGATCGCTTCAATCCCAGTATGGTCGTGACCTGCTGCTAATGATTGAGCATTCGATAGTGCTTGTTGTAAACGGTCGGTAAACTTTTCAAAACGCATATCATATCCTCATGATTTGTCGCGTTTCCAAGATCGGAATACGCACTCGATTTGATTTGAGATAGGATATAAATGCGTAGCATGAGGACATTTTTCAAGCATGAACTGCTAAATAAGCAAATATAGTGCAAAAAAAAGAGCCATCCCGGCTCTAGTCATTCCTATTCTGTATTGGTTAATCATTTTCCTTTGGCTATCTCCAGCCTTGCCACGCATCCATTTTTTTCTTTCTTAGCGTTGCTATTAAACCTTAAAGTAAGTAAAACCTAGCGTAAGCTCATGACATAGTGATGCTTTTCCTCTTCAGGATGTTCTAAATCTGTCTCCGCAGCGCTGGACTTCAATGCGGTCTGCACAGCGCCTGCACCTGCACTGGCTTCTTGAAGTGCCGATGCCAAAGAATTACCGATCGATCGCAATAACGACACAGAGTTTCCTGAAGCAAAAGGCTCTTGTGGCGTTGCTGATTTTTGTGCTTGAGCAATCGCTTGCTGTGCAATATCAACAGCAGGTTGGGCGACGGGCACAATAGATGCATAGGCATCATCCCCATGACCCAAGCGACCAAACTTAGAACGCAATATCAATGACAGCATCATTAATTCGTCATTCTCGAGGTCGCTATCATCAAACTCTTCGGCAATATCCAGCATTTGAGTTTGATAGACAAGATCAGTTAAAAAACGTTCAATTTGTACCGATTGGTTATGCATTTTGCGCATCAATAGCTTGAAGCGCCCCAGCTCTTGCAATTGTTCGCGACTTAACATGGAATGTTCTCCCTAAAATTATGCTCATCAGTCAAACTGACTTCATCGCATTTGAAACTAAAACAATTAAAAGACACATATAGTAATAAGCAATTCACATACCAACTCGTACGATTGATCACTATTTAAACCAGCCTCACTGGACATTTAAAATATTTACTTAAAAAATTAAATGCTTTACAAGATTAAGATTTTTAAAATTTGTAGCATTTTTTAAATCATCGCGAGTTTTATAAATAAATTCCTCTATGATCGAGACTAAATTTTGAATCGCTCATGTTTAGGCATTCTTTTGGAGCAAATCGTGCGTCTCTTTCTTGCTAATACCCCCTCCGCTGCACTCCTTTTCGGCACGTTGAGTTTATTGCCGACCTTCAGTCATGCAGATTTGCCACAAGACTCACGTCGTGCGGGCGGTATTGCCGTCATTGAAGTCGAACCTAAAACAACAACTGCCAGCTTTGGTGAGCTTCCAGTTGCGTTAGTCTTTGAGGGCAATAAAAAATACGCCATCGTCGGACTTCCAGTCACGATCACAACGGGCACACATATACTGAATACGGATTTAGATCATGTTGATTTCACCGTTGCTGATTACACATATCCTGAACAACGCCTGACGATTACGGATCAAAGCAAAGTGTCGCCTGACCCAGAACAACTCGCGCGCTATCACCGTGAAGCGGTAGAACAAGCGACCGTCTATAAAAATTTCAGCCCACTCCAAGTGACCAATTTTCCAAAATTCATTTGGCCCGCACATGGCATCATTTCCAGCCCATTCGGTTTTAAGCGCTTCTTTAATGATGAACCCCGCGCACCACATGCGGGTTTAGATATTGCAGCGGGCTTTGGCACAGTGGCGCGTGCGCCAGCCAATGGTGTCGTCGTACAGACAGGTGATTATTTCTTTAATGGACAAACGGTGATGATTGATCACGGGCAAGGCATCGTGACTATGCTGTGTCATTTAAGTCGTATTGATGTGAAAATTGGACAGTCGGTTGCGCAAGGTGAAGCGATTGGATTAGTGGGAAAAACTGGACGGGCGACAGGGCCACATTTGCATTTTGGAGTGAGCTTGAATAATGCGCGGGTTGATCCGCTGTTGGTGTTGCCAAAAGACCAATCTGAAGGTCAGACAACAACTAAAAATGTTCCTTAAACAACTTTGAAATGACTTTCTGAAAACTCAAAACTCATTAGAACGACATCAAAACGTGTGGCAAACTTTTATGCCACACATTCAAACTTCGTACCCAACTCCATGGCAAGTACTAATAGCTCATCACTGGTGTTATCACTGATTCTTGCAGCAAGCGCAAGCATCTGATTTTGATATTCAGCATCGTTGATAAAACGTTCAGTTTCTACTTTTTGATTATAGGTTTTACGCATTAAAAATGTAAAACGTCCCAGACTGTGCATTTGATCGCGATTTAACATTTTGATTTTCTCCCCAGAAATTCACTGTACTGATCTCTAAGGAGCAATTTGTATACCAAGTTTTTTGCTTTTGAATAAAGATATTTCTTGGCATGAAAAAGTGAAAAATCGAGTCCGAAATAAAAACCTAGAATACAAACTAAGCATTTGAAAATATTATTATATTAATAAAATTTACACCATGACAAATAAACACTTTGTTACGACTACAATGATCAAAATTCATCTCATGCAAAATGTGATGCACGCCTCACTTTAATGTGCTTTTTTTGTACTGTCATTTTGCAAAGTAAACTGACATTTATTGTCACTTCAATGTGAATTTATTGTGACGAAGTTTGCACAATATATAGATTTAATAGCTCGAGTAAAATCACGATTCGATAAATACTTTAGCCCCAAAAGAAACACTTATCGGCATCAACTTTCAGAGCACTAAAAATCTTCAAAAGATAAATATTCTCTTATATATCAATTACTATTTTTCTTCTTAAACAAAAACACCGTGAACGCCGCTGCAGTCTCAAACTGTTCCAGCAATTCTAACGCAGCACGTTTCTCAGGTTTTGCCTTCCACACATATGGCGTCATACACAGTAAGTCTTTCAGCGCTTGATTAGACAACGTCAGTGGGAACGAAACTTCCTTACGAGTATGCAGGGTAAACAACTCATCAAAGCCAGCTAAAAACTTATCAGGCTCATGCGCTTGAACCTCATCAAACAACCCTTCCCGCACCGTCCATAAATGTGTCGGTGCTGGCGTCACAACCAACACAAACCCTTCAGGTTTGAGCACGCGCGCCATTTCCGCAATCGGCAGTGGACTAAACATACTACTCGCAATATCCACCGAAGCACTTGCAAGCGGTAACATTACACCGCTACCCACCAACCATGTAATGTCTTTAAATCGTTTTGCCGCAAGTTGAATCGCTGGCTTGGCAATATCTAAACCAATGACATCATCAATGATTCGGCGAAAACTACTGGTGTAATAGCCTTCCCCACAACCAATATCCAGCAATGATGTTGCATGTAACGGATCCAATAATTCAACGACAGCATCGCGCAACGGATGATAATAATCTGCATGTAAAAACGCACGACGCGCTTTCACCATCTCAGGATTATCACCGGGATCTTTACTTTTTTTGTGTTGAACCAAATGCAGATTGAGATAGCCTTCACGTGCCATATCAAAACTATGATTACTCAAACACTGCCAGACTTGATTTGAATGTTGAACGCCCTCTTGTGGTGGGCGCTCGATTAATGCCTGATGGCATAGCGGACAAATCAGTTGCGGCATAATGAGATTCAACAATTAGTGGTGATATAAGAAATACAGCCGCATTTTAACTTAAAAATGCGGTGGAAAAGCAAAATCCTCCCCCGTGCAGTACAACCGCGCGCTCCTTTTTCTAAGGCTATGTCTGCGTTAACAGTTGAAATGGATTATTTTTAGCCAAAGCAACTGTTAGCGCAATTTCTGGAGTTAGAGTTTTTCCCCAACGCTCCAAAAACCTTCGCCATCCCAAATAATTCTCCAGATA
>JANYEL010000038.1 GCA_025363155.1 Moraxellaceae bacterium | reverse complement strand
GACTAAGTATCTGGAGAATTATTTGGGATGGCGAAGGTTTTTGGAGCGTTGGGGAAAAACTCTAACTCCAGAAATTGCGCTAACAGTTGCTTTGGCTAAAAATAATCCATTTCAACTGTTAACGCAGACATAGCCTTTTTTGAGCGGGTCAATAATGGCTTTGGCTGGAATACCAGAAAAGTGTGCAGCGCTAAATACAGCGTCCGCACCTTTGACCGCATTTTCCAGTGCGGTTGCATCGAGAATATCGACTTCTTTTACGGTTACACCGGCACGGTCACTAAGTGATGAGGCTTTACGGGCAATCGCAGTAACTGTATGGCCACGGCGTAGAGCTTCTTCTAGCAATTGACCGCCTGCACGACCTGTCGCTCCGATAATGGCTATATGACTCATGAGTTAACTCCTAATATTTAATGGGGATTTTTTTATAAAATGATGATTCGTCAACCATCACCATTTCATTTCACCTTTTGCAACTTTTGCACTGATTTCTAATGATGAAATTGCGCCTGCAGCGGGATAGGCTACTTTCATTGCATTGATTAACGCTGATGAATCCTTGGCTTTGGCGGTTTCTGCATCAAAGGTGTGAATGTAGTTTTCAGTAAATTTGACGGAATCAACGTTCAATGCGGCGTTTGGTAAAAAGTGTCCTGGGATAACCGTTTTAGGTTTGAGTTTTTCAATGGTTTGTAGAGTGGCTAGCCAGTCGGTGTGAGATTGAGGTGTTTGGGTATCCGCCATCCAAATGTGCATGTTGTTGCCGTTGATCACAACACCGCCGACAATCGCTTTGATCGAAGGAATCCAGACCACACTACGATCAGGTTGATTACCTTTTAGATCAATAATCTTCAGTGGTTTGCCTTCTAAAAAAAGACGATCACCCGTCAATGCATCTGGAATAATCGTGTGTGTTGGTGCATCAGCAGCCAAAATTGGATTCCAGTAGGTTTTTTTGCCTTCGACCGTTTCTTTAATATGTGCAACGGTTTGTGTAGTCGCTAATACTTTTGCATTCGGAAAAGCGGCTTTAATCGTGTCTAAGCCAAAGTAATAATCAGGATCACCATGACTAATATAAATAGTCGTCAGTGTTTTACCGCTCGCTTTGATTTTTTCGACGACTTTCTCGGCTTGAGATTTTCCAAACTGCGCATCAATTAAGATAGCTTCTTTTTTACCAGTCACTAAAACCGAGGAAACAGGGAAAATTCCTGCAGTTCCTGGATTGTATACCTCTAATTTAAAAGGCGATGCCTGAACTTGGCTTGCCAGTCCGAGCGTGAATAGTGCACTTGTTAAGAAGGTCGTTTTTTTGAGTATAGACATTTTGAACTCCAATTTGTATGGATGATTATTCAGGGGTAGATATACGATAGTTTCTTTTTATAGAACAAAAAAGCCTATTATTAAGGATAGTTTGTTTCTGAAATCGGTCTAATGGTTGGTGAAGGTCTGGGGTGAGGGTGGGATATGGATAAGTTAATGGCGATGGAGGTATTCGTCACCGTCGTAGATTGTGGTAGTCAATCGGCTGCTGCGGAGAAACTGGATCTATCTCGTCCAGTAGTTTCACGTTATTTGGCAGAGCTTGAGGACTGGTCTGGCAGTCGGTTATTGCATCGAACGACGCGTCGGCTTGGTTTAACGGCTGCAGGCAATGAGTTGTTGCCACGTTGTCGCCATATCTTAGAAATGACCAGTGAAATGCGCGATACCTCTTCGATGTCTGAGAGTACACCGCATGGTTTGTTGCGTATTACAGTTAGCTCTTCTTTTGCGCAGGCGCAAATGGCACAAGCGGTGACGGCCTATATTAAGCAATATCCGCAAGTGGAGATAGAGCTGTTGCTGTTGGATCGTACGGTGAATTTGATTGATGAGCGCATTGATCTCGCGATTCGCATTACCAATGATCTGGATGCCAATTTGATTGCACGGCAATTATCTGTGTGTCGTTCAGTTGTGTGTGCATCGCCTGAATATTTAAGCGAACGTGGAACGCCAATTCATGCCGATGAGTTGATTTTACATCAGTGTTTAACCCATTCCTTTCATGGTAAAAAATCTTGGGTATTTGAACGGAATGGAGAGCAGTTGTCGTATTCCGTTCAGAGTAGTATTGGTGCCAACGAAGCAACGGTTTTGATGCAGGCGGCGCGGATGGGGGCGGGTATTGCACTGCTGCCTACTTATTTGGTTGCACCACTCATTCGGTCGGGTGAGCTGGTTGCGTTATTACCCGAGTATCGAGCCGTTGAGTTGGGCATTTATGGCGTCTATGCCTCTCGGAAACATATGCCAGCGGCATTGCGGACGATGCTGGATTTTTTGGTTGAGTATTTTGCGGATCAGCCTAGTTGGGATGCGATGTGAGAAGTTCTACGATGTGGTGAATTAATCTTAGTTCTGGTTGGAGAATAAGATCAAAAGCAAATCCTCCCTAGCCCTCCTTTTTCTAAGGCTATGTCTGCGTTAACAGTTGAAATGGATTATTTTTAGCCAAAGCAACTGTTAGCGCAATTTCTGGAGTTAGAGTTTTTCCCCAACGCTCCAAAAACCTTCGCCATCCCAAATAATTCTCCAGATA
>JANYEL010000030.1 GCA_025363155.1 Moraxellaceae bacterium | reverse complement strand
AATGCCATCGGTTTGTTTTATCCATTTTTGAATGATAAAGCG
Source organism: Moraxellaceae bacterium (assembly GCA_025363155.1). Classification (GTDB taxonomy): domain Bacteria; phylum Pseudomonadota; class Gammaproteobacteria; order Pseudomonadales; family Moraxellaceae; genus Aquirhabdus. The sequence goes on along the minus strand of JANYEL010000030.1, from coordinate 7,792 downwards.
ATTAAAATTTACGGTGTTGAAGCGTCGGGTTATGGTATTGAATCGGGTAAACATTCAGCGCCATTGAGTGCGGGTCGTATCGGTGTGTTGCATGGCAATCGTACTTATGTGATGAGTGATGATCAAGGTCAGATCATTGAAACGCATTCGATTTCTGCAGGTCTGGATTATCCAGGTGTCGGGCCCGAACATAGCTTCTTGAAAGATGTCGGTCGCGTGGAATACGTGCCGATCGATGATGAAGAGGCGATGCAAGCTTTCCGTGATTTGACATTAATAGAAGGCATTATCCCTGCACTTGAAAGTAGTCATGCGATTGCCTACGTCAAAAAACTCGCACCAACCATGTCGCCAGATCAATCCATTGTGGTTTGTCTGTCTGGTCGTGGTGATAAGGACTTACTCACAGTTGCGAAACTGGATGGCATTGTCATTACTTAAGTTTTTTGCTTTGAAGTCTTCCCCTGAGGGGGGGATTTAGATGGAGGTGCTTTTGACTTTAAAAGCCACCCCCCATCCCAACCTTCCCCCTGATGGGGAAGGAGACAAACTATTTTGAGCATTATTAAGCGTTAAAAAACAAATTAGGAATAAAAGCGATGTCTCGTATTGCACAGTGTTTCGCGACTTTAAAGTCGAATAATCGTAAGGCGTTGATTCCATATATTATGGCAGGTGATCCAAACCCGTCAGTGACCGTCCAGCTATTGCATGCGATGGTTGCGGCGGGTGCGGATTTGATTGAGTTAGGTTTACCGTTTTCTGATCCGATGGCGGATGGACCTGTGATTGCATTGGCAGCAGAGCGCGCACTCGCGGGTGGAACAAGTACGTTTCATGCCATTGATATGGTCGCCGAGTTTCGTAAGAATGACAGCACAACGCCAATCGTATTGATGGGTTATTTGAATCCGATTGAAATTATTGGGTATGAAGCCTTTGCGGCGCGTGCTTCGAGCGCGGGTGTGGATGGTTTGTTACTCGTGGATTTACCACCTGAAGAGGCGGGCCAGTTAGACGAGGTTTTGGCAAAGTATCAAATCGATCCGATTTTCTTGCTAGCACCGACCACCACTGATGCGCGGATTGAACATGTCGTGAAAGCGGCGCGTGGCTATGTCTATTATGTGTCGCTGAAAGGTGTCACTGGTTCAGCTGCGCTAGATACCGTTGAAGTAGCAGCACGTCTAAAGGCTATTAAGCAAAAAACCGATTTACCAATTGGCGTTGGTTTTGGTATTCATGATCGTCAAACGGCGCAAGCGGTTGGTGCAGCGGCAGACGGTGTCATTGTCGGTACGGCATTAGTTCGCTCTTTTGCTGAGTACGATGTAGCTGAAGCCCAAAGCAAAATTATTGCAAAATTACATGAACTCAGACAGGCATTGGATGATCTAACATGACAACAAACGAAACGGCTTCAACGACTAATGTAAGCGCAACGAATGCTACTTGGCAGCATCGTGCTGTGCCGACCATCGCAAAAAAAGAAGTTGCACCTGCACCGCGTGACAATGTTGCTGTGGTGGCGTGCCCTTCGTGTGGCGATGACATTGTGAAAAGCCGTTTGTTTGAATACTTGTACGTGTGTCCACACTGCGATGGACATATGAAAATGTCTGCGCGCATGCGTTTGGAAACGTTATTTGATCGGGTTGATGCTGAGCTGGGTCAAGAGTTTGTCGCTGGCGATCAATTGCATTTTGTCGATAGTCAGCCGTATCCAGACCGCATGAAAGCCATGCAAAAGAAAACTGGCGAAACCGAAGCACTCATCGTCATGCAAGGCCAGTTGAATAAATTGACGCTTGTCGCATGTGCGTTTGAATTCGATTTCTTGGGCGGTTCAATGGGTTCTGTAGTTGGTGATCGTTTTGTATTGGCCGCAGAAACAGCATTGAAAGCACGTCAACCATTGGTATGTTTCGCTGCATCAGGCGGCGCACGTATGCAAGAAGGTCTGTTGTCGCTAATGCAAATGGCGCGTACCGCTGCGGCAATCCAACGTTTAAAAGAAGCTGGATTACCTTATATCGTAGTGTTAACCCATCCTGTTTACGGTGGCGTGACAGCTTCATTGGCGATGCTTGGTGATATTCATTTGGCTGAACCGAAAGCGATGATTGGCTTTGCGGGTAAACGCGTTATTGAACAAACTGTGCGTGAAGTGCTGCAAGAGCCTTTCCAACGTGCCGAATATTTGCTTGATCATGGTGTGGTCGATCAAATAGTCCATCGTCATGAAATGAAAAAAACCATTGAGCGTTTACTCAATAAACTGTTAAATCTTTCACTTTAAAGCGGTGCTACCTGATTAGATGAGTCAACTTTCAACCACACTGAATGCGCAGAGTTCTTTAGACGACTGGCTGGATTATTGGCAAACGATTCACGCCACAGCCATTGATATGGGACTTGAGCGCGTCCGTCCTGTCGCTGAAACATTAGCAATTCTACATCCAGATGTGCCTGTGATTACAGTCGCAGGCACCAATGGCAAAGGCTCAACCACGACCGTCATCGCTGCGATTTATCAAGCGGCTGGTTTACGAGTTGGTCTGTATCAATCCCCTCATATTCAATATTTCAATGAACGCATACGCTTAGGCGGTGTGCCTGTCGATACTCAAATTCTGATCAATGCTTTTGTCGAAGTAGAAGCAGCAAGGGTTGCCTGTGACTTAACGTTATCTTTTTTTGAAGCGACGACGCTTGCGGCTTTCGTCATTTTCAAACAACAGCAATGTGATGTTTGGGTGCTGGAAGTGGGTTTGGGTGGCCGCTTAGATGTGGTCAATTTGATTGCTCCGACCGTGGCAGTGATTACCAATATTGGCATCGATCATGTGGAGTGGCTCGGTGACAATCGTGAAGCAATTGGATTTGAAAAAGCGGGAATCCTACGTCCCAATATTCCATTGATCTTTGGTGATGCGGATATGCCGAAGAGTGTACGATTGCACGCGGAAACGTTGCATTGCCCGATATATCAATCGGGGCAAGATTTCTTTTGGCAAAGTATGGTTGCTGAAAATGACTTGAAAATAGAACATGTAACGTATAATAAATATGCTCAATCCTATGTTTATTCCAGTGCGGCTTATACGTTTACTCTGCCGAACGCGCCATTGGCATTGACCAATGTGAGTAGTGCGGTGACGGCAGTTCTCGCCAGTCCGATCGCTGTTCATATCGATGCGATTACGCAAGGTATTCAAAATGCTAAACTTGCTGGGAGATTTGAGCAGCGTTTATTTCATGGAAAACGCCTGATCGCCGATGTTGCACATAATCCGCATGGCGTAAAATTTTTATTAGAACAGCTTTTTGCCTATCGTAAAAAACATGTAACGCACCAGATTCATGCTATATTCTCTATGCTTGCGGACAAAGATATCGAAGCCGTGGTCGATATGGCGCGTGGCGTCATTAATCATTGGCATGTTGCTGTGCTTGATGTACCGCGAGCTGCATCACTTTCGCAATTACAAACCGCTCTGAAAGATGTCAATGTGACCTTTTATTCGAGTGTTGGTGCTTCGTTAGTCGGTGCAAATCAGATCATTGCACATGATGATCTGATGCTGGCTTGGGGATCTTTTTACACCCTCGAAGCCGTGTATCAACAGATTCAAGTTGATGAGAATTCGCTGTAAACATGAGATGGCGTTGTCGATCAATCATCGACTTGATGCATCTTGTGATGAAGTTTTGTCATGGTATGGAAATAAATAGTTTTGGTTTAAACCAACAATAAATATGGGCGGGAGACGGCAAACATGAGTGCAAATCAACAACGCTGGATGGGCGGTATCATTCTGCTCGGTGGCAGTGCGCTCCTTGCCAGTTTCTTATTTCAAGGTAATGGTCAAAAAGATAACCCGCCGCCACAAGTTGCGCCTATCGAAAAAACACTGAACCTTGAACCGACACATCGTATTGGTGGCACTAATCCATCAACAGACAATCAAGATATCTCAAATCAAAGTGTTGGTGCTGGGGATGGCGCAGAGCAATCTGTACAGCTGACTCCGCTTGCAGTTGATGTCGATACCGAGCGCAAATTACTCGCCGCTCAGCATGATATGCGCGAGAAAAAAGTTGCAGAACAAGAGGCACGTACCGCCGAGTTCCTTGCACGTCAACAGCAAGCCGAAGCGGACTCTGCGCGTAAAGTGGCAGCCGAGCAAGTAGCTCGATTGAATGCGCGTAATGCCAAGAATGATGCACTGAATTCGACTGATCCAGCAGCTCCTGATGCCCCGATTGCTTCTATGGGTGATCCAGCTCAAATCGCTGTTCATAAAAAGGAAGAACAACGTCGTTTAGCTGCGCAAGATCAAGCTGAACAAGCACGATTGCGTGCACAAATCGCAGCCGATAAACACGATCAAACTCAGCAAGTTGTTGCGCAAGCTGCTGAAAAAACAGCGAAAGCGAAAGCATTAAGAGAGTCGGCAGAAAAAGATCAAGCAGCAGTGGATAGAGAGCGTCATCTACAAGAAGTGAAAGCACGTCAAGAAAAATTAGCAAAAGAGAAGCAAGCTAAACTTGATGCCGCTGAAGAGAAGAAAGCATTAGAAGCGAAACAACTGAAAGAAAAGCTCGCAAAAGAGAAACAAGACAAATTAGATGCTGCGGAAGAAAAACTGGAAGCACAAAAAGCTGCAAAGCTGAAAATTGCGCAAGCTGAAAAAGCCGAGCGCGCAAAACTACGCGGTGAAACACCCGCATCGGATGAGAAAACTGCATCTTTAACTGCGTTGCAAGCGCAAGTTGAAAAGAACAAACGTGAAGCGGCTTTGCTACAAGCCAAGCTAGATAAGTTGAATGCTGCAAATTTTGGTAAAACGCCAGCACCTACGGATGCTCAAAAAGCTAAAGATACCGCACGTGCCCGTGCTTTATTAGAAGGGACGCCAGCGCCTGCTCCGATTTCTGCGGCTGCGGCTGTTTCACCGAAGACGTTAGTGATGGTGCAAGTTGCGATGGCTGAATCTCAGGCTAAGGCCGATTCGATGGTCGCGCAATTACGCGCCAAGGGTTATAAAGTCCGTACCAGTACAACCAATAAAGGCGTACGCGTTTTGGTTGGACCTGAAAAAGACACTGCTGCTGCATCAGCGACTAAACAGAAGATTGAGCAAGATAGCAGCTTGAATGTCAAAGGCGCATGGGTATCTAATTGGCAACCACCTACATCTTAATTGTAATACTTTCATTATTTTTTATCCTGCTACTGTCTGGTTCGCGTCGTCGCCAGACGGAGGTGGCGAAGCCTGTCCGCGGCGATGATTTAGACGTTTGGCCGTTTATGCCACGCGACTTTATGACCGATGCTGAAGTTCGTTTCTTTCGGCAGCTAAAACAAGCGGTTCCTGAATTCTTAATCTTTTCTCAGGTCGGATTGTCGCGGCTCATTGAGTGCACTGATGAAGAAGATGAGAAGTTTTGGTTTAATCGAATCAATCGCATGAGTGTTGATTACGTCCTTGTCGATCAAGACGCTCAGCATGTCTTAGTCGCGATTGAGTTGGATGATTGGTCTCACGACCATGCAAGTCGGATGAAGGCAGATTTAAAAAAAGATAAAGCCCTCATCAGTGCGGGTATTCCGATGGTGCGCTTTCATGGCGAGGAGTATGTGAGTGCAGCGGAGATTCGCCGAGAGTTGCTCCATGCCTTAGCGCAACGACAAGCGTGGATGGTCGAGGCTGGTTAGGCATATTTTTGGCTGTCAGGCTTGTGAAAAGTTCTATAAAGAAATCTCATCATTAATAATAAAAATTTAATTTCATCGTAATATCTGGTGGATGTAGATATTCTTTGACATTGGCTTTAGGTGAGATTTTCTATGAATATGATGAGATGCACCACCTTGTGGAGTTTGCTACTCGCAGTTAGTTCTATCGCGTATGCAGATGATGGTATGAATCTGGTGCTGGCACAAATTACGCAAGCCTATAATGTGGATTATCAGAACAAAGATATTCAAAAAAAATTGCAATTCAAGGAGCAGATCGAAAAGCAGCGGCTTGAGATCGAACGTAACAACACTGCGCTGAAAAACACCGACAGTCAGCCGAGTAATGGTTCTGCTGTATTTGCCCGAGATAACTATCGAATCCTACCCAGTAGTTGTGAGCAATCAGGGCAGAGTAGTGAGTTCAACTGTTATATGAGCAATGGCAATTATTATCAGGTTACAAAGTTGCCCAATGGCTATAGTTGGAAAGGTTTTAATGATACGCAGAAAACGCAGTGGCGTGGAACGAGCACACAGCAAGGTGCCAATGTGGTCTATAGCGGCATAGATGCCGCAGGACAAACTTTTCGCAAAGTGTGTAGTCAGACGGCCTGTCTTTGACGATATGCTCGCTATTTCATAATCATGAAATATTCAAATTGTACTTAAAGTAAACCGAATTTAGCTTCACTCTTTTAATAGCTCATCTATACTTTAAGTGGAACAACGTGCAAAGAGAAAGCAACGTTAACTTAAAAGACTATAGGGAAATAATATGTCTAATAGTGATCTGGATGCCTATAAAGCCAAGCATGAGCTGGTTGCCTGCAAGAAAATTCTCGTCAATAAAGTGCTGAACAATGTCCATGTAAAATCAACCCCAGCATTGGTTGAAAAAATTAAGCGGATTTCCCTTGAGCTCGAAGAGTGTATGTCGGCGATAAACACCGTACTCTATAGCCAAGATCGAACCGCAAATAGTTCGACCATTGTCATGGATCAGTTCAATGAACATTACTGGCGTTTACGACCTGAAGGCACGACACATGCGATCATTCATCCCGATGAAAATATTGTCTATTGGGGGAGATCAAATAAAACTGATGCCCATCAGATTAAAGATATTCAGTCGATTTGGTCATTGTCGAGTTGGTCAGATCATCATCATCTGTTAAAGGGCGATAGTGCTTTAGCGCTCAATATTGTGAAATATCCAAAGATCGATCAGATCGCGATTCGCTATGACGGCAAAGTACATTCGTTGCCGATGCCTGCAGAGTACAGTGCGATTTATGAGAGTTTTTACAAGCAAGGTTTTGCGCCAACACCATTTGATTCGGAGCAGGGCTTTATTCATCCGACAACGCTTGAGTTTATTGATGCGAAGGATGCAACGATTTATGCCAAGTATATTGGTATGTTGCCTGAAGACAGTGAGGTTGCCCAACTGACGCCAGCGATGGTGGCGTAGTATTTTTGTGTGGACGAGCTGCTGATGTGGCTCACCAAATAAAGAAATAGGAAATTTCATGTAGGGGCTACCCTTGTGGTCGCCCGCTTTTGATGTTGTTTTTGAGTTCGTTTGATGTTGTTTTTGAATTCGATTAGGGCGACCACAGGATCGCCCCCACAATTTGTTAATCCACCACATTAATTTGCCCACTATAAAGCTGTTCAAAACCGCCAGCAGTAGAGATTTGCAAACTGCCATCATCGGCAATGCCAACTGCGCGCGCATGTAGGATGGGTTTTTCTGGACGGGTAATTTGAATGGCTTTATTGGCCAACGCATCGCAGCGCAGGAAGCGTTCTTGAAGTTTCTGGCTACCTTGTGCAAAGGAGTCGATTGCTTGTTGAATCGCTTGAATCGCGGCGGCAGCCAGTTGTACATGATCCAACTCATTACCCAGAAGTGTCGTTAAGTCTGTCACTGTCCGATCAGAAACCATGTCCTGCATTGGCTGTAAGTTAATCCCTACTCCAATAATTGCACCTTGTTCCATGTTATGGCTGTGGATCGGTTCAATCAGAATACCGCCCCATTTT
>JANYEL010000028.1 GCA_025363155.1 Moraxellaceae bacterium | reverse complement strand
CACACAGCAAGCCATTCAAACCAGCGCCAGCCGTGCAGGCTTTACTGCAAAACTCGGCGAAACATTACCCTTGTATCAAGCTGAACAAGATGGTTTTGAGCAAGTCCTCGTCGTCGGAGCAGGCACGCTGAATCAACTGACCGCAGGACAAGCGCAGAAACTTGCCGCAAGCATTATCAAAGCCATCGCGGAACGCAGCACGCATGCAGTCATTAGCATTGAAGGCATTCCTGATGCAGTGATTGAGCCGTTTGCTTTGGCATTGGCAAATAAAAGCTATCAATTTGATCTCTACAAAACCAAAAAATCGACAACCAAACTAACCCAAATTACCCTGCAATCGGCGCTAGCTGATGAACTGCAAGGACGGATTAACCTCGTCAATGCAACGCACATTGGTCAAAACTTCACCCGTCATTTAGGCAATCAACCGGGTAATGTTTGCTACCCAGAATATTTGGCAGAACAAGCGCTGGCACTCGCTGCTGAATTTTCAGATGTGCTGAAAGTCACCGTACTTGATGAAGATCAAATGGCAGCGCTTGGCATGAATTCATTCCTCGCTGTCTCTAAAGGTTCTGAGCGTCCAGGTCGTTTAATTACCTTGGAATACACGGGTAAAAACGATCAAAGCAAACCTGTCGTCCTCGTTGGTAAAGGCGTGACTTTCGATACAGGTGGTATTTCCATCAAGCCAGCGGCGGGTATGGAAGACATGAAGTTTGATATGAGCGGTGCGGCGTCAGTACTCGGCACCATCCGTGCGGTCTGTGTTGCTAAATTGCCACTCAACATCGTCGGCGCGCTCGCTTGTGCTGAAAACATGCCTTCAGGTCGCGCCACACGTCCAGGTGACATCGTGACCTCGATGAGCGGTCAAACCATTGAAATCTTGAACACGGATGCGGAAGGTCGTTTGGTGTTGTGTGATGCATTGACCTACATCGAACGCTTTAATCCTGAAGTTGTAGTCGATATGGCAACGCTCACTGGCGCATGTATTGTGGCTTTGGGTGAAGTGGTTTCTGGTTTATTCAGTCCAGATGAAGAGTTAGCGAATGAACTACTCGCGGCTGGTTTGGTTGCGCATGATCGCGTCTGGCGCTTGCCGCTGCTGGAAGATTATCAAGAATTGCTCGACTCTCCTGTTGCGGATATGGCGAATATCGGCGGACGTTTTGCAGGTGCAACCACTGCGGCGTGTTTCTTGTGGCGCTATACCAAGCAATATCGTTGGGCGCATTTGGACATCGCGGGTACAGCAAATACAACGGGCGCAAATAAAGGCTCAACAGGTCGTCCTGTGCCGTTGTTGATGCAATTTTTACGTCTGCGTGCAGGCGTTTAAGCCGCGTGACAAGTGCAGTTAGTTTTTATCTGTTGAATGATGCACAGGCAAATCGAGAAGCATTTGCCTGTCGTCTCTGCCAACGGGCGTTGCAAGAAGGTTTACCGCTGTTTGTCTGGTTTGAATCGCAGGATGCGATGGAACGTTTTGATCAATTACTGTGGACGTTTCAAGCATCGAGTTTTGTGCCACACGAGATTGATGATCCGAAAGCACCGATTTGTTTAGGCTTGTCTGTTCCAGAGGCGATTTTCAAGTCTGAGCAGAAAGTTGGCTGCTTGAACTTAACCAATCAAGCTGCCGATGCAACACAGTTCGACCGTGTTCTCGAAATTATTGAAGCGAATGATGCCGCCAAAGCCGCAGGACGCGAGAGATTTAAGGGATATAAACAACAGGGCATAACGCCAACCACGCATCAGATCAAATGACTGATCGATTATTCAATAGAGTTTGAGAGAGAAACGTATGTCCCTACAACTTGGTGCAAACTTTCCGAGTCGCTGGCTATCTGCTGAGAAAGGCGTTAGACAGCAGTTTTTGCGCGAATTGAATAATGTCTGCGTTTTACTCGATCCAAAAACCGACTTCGATGAATGGAAAGACGATCAACTCGCCGATCCAGATCACTTTGTTCCAGAAAAGACTGCAACGCCTGTAAAAGAAACTGTACATCATAACGACTCTTCGACAAAAGCCTCGCTACCCATCAAAACTTTAGTTGAACTCGAACAGAAATTACTGAAACAAGCTGATGCCGTGATTGAGCGTGCGCTTGATCCGATTCGTGCGGAACTTAGAACTTGGATTCAAGAACAAATTCGCCAAGAAATTCATGCTATGGAAAAGCAGGGGTAATGTTAGCAAGGCTACTTGAGGCATCTTATCTGCCTAATATCTCACGTAAAATAAGCTAGATGAAGGTTAGTACATGGAAGAATCATCGGCTTATAAACCTATAGTCTTGCACATAATACAGACTCTAATGAGGGATTATTGGGGACCTCTTTGGAATAAAGTTAAGGATAATCCTAATTTATTAGAGACAATTCCTGGTTTTTTTCTAAAGCCAGAAAAACTCATAATTTATATTGGTAGGACGCACATTGGGATTGAATATATTGGACCTGAAAGACTAAACAAAATAGCGAATGAACCTCATGGGGTTCAAGTGGAATATATTGATTATTCACTAAAAGTGTGCAATTTATTAGAAGAGATCGTTGGTTTTAAATATGAGAATAAACATAATTTACCTTTACCTTCAATATCGAACGACTTGGTATTGCCAACAAATGCGGCATTTGACGAGTTAAATAAGCTAAAGTGGCGTTGGGCTGCTCAAGAAATGGTTATGGGTATAAATATGGGGTGTGTCATTGCTCCAGAAGGGCAATTTACTAGGCTCATTAATGCTCGCTTTTATGATGCGGATGAAAATGGCTTACGAACGAGGCATGTAAAATGGTTAGATCTAATTCCGTGCAGATATGATGATAGCGGTGAAGAGTTTGATAAATTTTCTATTTAACCTGAGTTCGGGATAAGCCGTCTAAAAATCATACAGCTTTAGGTAACCAATGTTGTGTAATTTTCAGCTTTGGTTTATCTGGACTTAAACAATACGCCACTAAACCTGACATCAAGTTCACTAAAAATCCTGTCACT
>JANYEL010000026.1 GCA_025363155.1 Moraxellaceae bacterium | reverse complement strand
GCGACTAAGTATCTGGAGAATTATTTGGGATGGCGAAGGTTTTTGGAGCGTTGGGGAAAAACTCTAACTCCAGAAATTGCGCTAACAGTTGCTTTGGCTAAAAATAATCCATTTCAACTGTTAACGCAGACATAGCCTTGCACCTTGGGTAGACGTGCAGCCGTTTGATGATAAAGACGCCAGCTGCGTGCTCAGGATTCGCGCTCCAGCACAAGCTAATGGCCATCGTGCGACGATGTTACTCATGGGAGACTCGGGCACGGATGTAGAAACTCGACTTCTGCAAGAACATGAGTCGGTGGGTAATTTATTGACTTCGGATGTATTGTTGCTTGGCGATCATGGTTCTGATCGAGCAAGTTCGAATGAGTTTTTACAGGCAGTTTCGCCGAAACGCGGTGTGATTTCCACCAGTTTATTCAATAAGAAGTATCCTTCGGATGTTGTACTTGCTCGCTTAGCAGAACAACATATTGCGATGGATTCGACGGTGACGAGTGGAACCTTGACTTATGATTTAGGCGGGAAAAATAACGTTGACGTGACGCATTATCGCGATGGTTATTGGTGGTTGAAAAGGGAACAACAGTGATTTTCTCATCCTCCTGATGGGGAAGACTTCAAATCTGAAATGTGGAGTCGCATATTTCGACAGGCTCAATGAGTTATTTCTTTTAGTATTTCATGTGATGACTAGGGCTTATTTGCCAAAACCTGCTTAGCTTCCTCATCTGATATTCGATAGATATTTTTCAAATTCGGCGCGTCTTTGAATCGTTTGTAGGCCCATTGGTATTGAATGGGATTGCGGCGAATGAGGTTTTCGACGGCGATGTTCAAGGTGTTGACTGAGGTTTGTAGGTCTTGGCTGCGAATTTCTTCTGGCAACTCTTCAAAGAAAATATCAAAGCCATCACCATCATCACGGCGGATACACGCCATTTGCACCACACCACAGCCTGTCTTCTGGGCCAAGCGTGAAACGAGTGTTGTTGTCAGTACTTGATGACCGAAGAATGGCGCGAGAATACCGCCTGATTCATACGGGACATGATCGGGTAGGATTGCACCGAAACCGCCTTTTTTGATGGTGCGAAACATCGCGCGGACCCCGCTTTCATCGGTCGGCACCAGCGTGGCATTCAAGCGACTACGTGCGGCAAGGACGAATGCGTCTAATGATGGATTATCTGCAGGTTTATACATGATGGTTGGGGCGGTGTATTGATTGACCCATGCATTCATCATTTCCCAAGTGCCGTGATGTGGGATGATACCGATCAGGCCTTTAGGATTTTTCAGCGCTTCTAAAAATATCTCTTTGCCATGCACTTCTCGAATCTGATCAATGCTGTATTGCGGCGGATTGCCCCAGGTTTTAATAAACTCAAGAAAACTAATGGCTTGCGAGCGTAATGAGTCTTTTGCCATTTGCTCTCGTTCTTGCTCAGTTTTTTCTGGATACGTCAGGATCAAATTGCGGCGAACAGTTCTGGCAATACTCGCATTCGGCACTAATAATATTAAACTGGTGAGACTGCGTGCAACGCCTTGCAGTGCGCCAATCGGTAGGCGCGCAAACAATTTGAATAAGAAAAGTAACGGCGTGCGCGAAGTTTTTGAGGTCATATCAATGCTTTCATTCGGGTTTATTGTCATCTTAATAGAGTCAATATTTCTGGTCAATGCGATGATTCCTTTCGCTGACCCAGTGTCATTTTATCCATCCTAACAGACATATCCATAACTTGGCTGTTTTTAATGTGCGCGCAAACAATAAGATTATGCTGTGGTAAAGCATTCGAATTTGATTGATATTTAACACTGATATCACAAGATAAATTGATCTCTTAACGGGATGAGCATAGACAATTGCGTACATTTATAGCATTGTTGGCGTTAATCTCTATTCATGCGTCTAACGCTTTATAAAAAAGGTTGTTTCATGTCCAGTTGGCCTCCAAACCCAGATTCTCCGCAACAACCGTCTACGCCATCCATCCAGACTCAGCCAACAGGCAAAGAGTGGTTTTTACTTGAAAAAACCTTGTTGGCTTCGATTGAGGAGCAGCGTCGTGCGCGGCGTTGGAGTATCTTTTTTAAAGGCATCTGGTTTGTCTTGTTATTGCTCATGTTCTCCATCCTTGCCAAAAGTTGTGGCACTGAGGAAAGCATTGGCGCATCAGCATCACCCCATCTTGCTGTGGTGGATATCACGGGCGAAATTGGTGAAGGGAAGTCAGCAAATAGTGAAGACATTACCCGGGCATTGGAGTCAGCTTTTAAAGCTAGTCAAAGTAAAGCGGTGGTGCTGAATATTAATTCCCCAGGCGGTTCTCCTGTGGAGTCTGATGAAATTTGGCAAGAAATGCGCCGTTTAAAGAAAGCTTATCCTGATAAAAAACTCTATGCCGTGATCGGTGATATGGGCGCGTCAGGTGCGTACTACATCGCGTCTGCAGCCGATCAAATTTATGTCAATCCATCAAGCCTTGTCGGTTCAATCGGTGTGATCATGCCGAATTATGGCGTGGAAGATTTAGCTAAAAAATTCGGTGTTGAAGATCGCACCATGACGGCTGGCGCACATAAAAATATGCTCAGCATGACGAAGCCGCTCGATCCTTTTGAGAAAGCACATGTGCAGTCTGTTCTGGATAATGTCCATCAACACTTTATCTCGGCGGTGAAAACAGGTCGTGGTGATCGTTTAAAAGTGGATGACAATACATTTTCGGGATTATTCTGGAGCGGCGAACAAGCGATTAACTTAGGTTTGGCGGATAAAGTGGGCTATGTCGGCAGTCTCAAGCGTGAGCTGAAATTGAAAGACACTGTGGATTACAGCGTGGAACATAGTTCTATTGACAAAATCATGGGTCGTTTGGGTACAACCATGGGTCAGGGTTTAGGGTCGTCACTGAAATTATCGTTTGCTGATGCATCTTCAAAATCACAAGCGGCAATGCAATAAGGCGAGCGTTATGAAACCACTGATTCACTTTGCCCATGCGAATGGGGTTCCGTCCGCAGTTTACGAGAAGCTGTTAGATGAACTGCGTGACGATTTCGATATTGTGACCTTGCCAATTATGCTTGGCGTCGATCCGAGTTTTCCAGTCAATGATCATTGGTCGAATCTACGCGATCAGGTCATTGATAGCATTAATCGTCAAGCAGTCGATGCAAATGGGCAGCCGCGCCCAGTGATTGCGCTAGGGCATTCACTGGGCGGACTGTGCAGTTATATGGCGGCGTATAAGATTCCACATTTGATGCGTGGTTTGGTCATGATGGATCCGCCGATGATTAACGGCATGTATTCGTTCATGATGCATATGGCTAAGAACTTCGCACCGAAAGAATTTGAGAAGCGGAGTCCAGCGATGCTTTCAAAGAAGCGTCGTGATCACTGGGATAGCCGTGAGCAAGCCGCTGAAAAGTTGCGTGCACGTGGCATGTTTGCAGCGTTCGATAAAGATTGTTTTGATGCGTATATCAAATATGGTTTAAAGGATGCGCCTGAAGGTGGCGTGACTTTGACCATTCCTAAAAGCGTGGAAGTGGAGATTTTTCGCACCAATCCGTCGCTGTTTTGGTTATCACCGCGACGTGCACCAAAAGTGCCTGTGCATATGATTGCTGGGAGTGAGAGTTCCTTCTACCAGCGCGGTTTTCCACAGCGTTTGCAGAAGCAGCAAGGCATTCCGTTCTCTTTAATCGAAGGCGGACATATGTTTCCGCTGGAGCATCCGAATGAAACGGTTGCGCGAATTAAAGAAGTGATTAAAGAGTTTGGTATTTAGTTCTTCGTTTTATTCAGACTATTCACTCAAAATCAAACGACATTTAGATCAAGTCGTTTGATTTTGAATGTTGGGTCAATACTTTTAGAAGCGATAACCTAAGCCAACTTGAAGAATTGGCAACCATTTAATCGAGTGCAAATCTTCTTTCAGTTGGTCTTCTTGTTTTTTAGAGTCTTGATCTACGTTGGCACAAATGACAGGGTTGGATGCTGCACAATTCGTGTCGAGCTGAACTTTCGGTGATCCAGAGAAGATCACACCCACATCAGTCGTAAAGAAAAATCCTGCATTTTGACGTGAATTAAAACCATCATAACCAATACCGAGATACGGTTTTGCGCCATGCCATTGCACGTCTAGATCGGCTGATCCGACTTCGGTAGAGGAGTAGGGTGTGCCGTTAATATAAGTATATCCAGCGGCAGTTTTTTCAGCATGACCTTTGAAATTTACATTGACCACATTTAAGCCACCAGTCACACGAAAACCACCCGCCCAAGGATGATAGTCAGCCAATAGGTCTGCATTATTCAGTTCGAGTTTTCCGCGCTGATTCATGTCGGAACTATTTACGGTTTGTGTTCCATTCGCAAAACTATAGCCCGCGCGCACTTTGAAATGTGGATCGAATGAATAGGTGAAGTCAAAACCTAATCCAGCAGTTCCAACTTTCAAACTTATACCTGTATTCTGAAATGCGTCAACATTGGTTGGTGCGGTAGTCGTATCAGCAAAAACAGCTGAAGTTGCGCAAACTAATAAAGAGCTAGCAAGTACGTGTTTAATCATGAACCTATCCTAGGGAGTGTGGTTGTTTCAAGTGTCTGTCAGATTTTGTGTTGCAGCAGGGTACTCTGATATCACCCAATAGGTTGTAGCTTCGATGTTTATTCTTCGATTGAAAAATTAACCGTTGCACCGTCTTTTAATCCTTGAAGGTGTTTGAGCAATTCTCCAGTCATTGCAAAGTGCTCACTTGCTGGAACAGGATTTAGATTTTCAATGTCATAATTTCCTTCAGCGAATATGGGTAATGTGACATAGGTATAGCATTGATTTTCAGTTGGAATTTTGCCTGCATTTTGCAGTTGTTCAACGAGGTTCGGCATGAACCAGTTGTCGGCTTCGTCGGAGGCGAGCAATTCATTGAAATGCTCTGCAGACTTTGCGACAACGGTCACTTCGCCTGTGCCCGTATTGAGCCAGTAGACTTCTTCGGTGGCTTCTTGAAAGAACATGTCGCCAAGAATCGAAAACAGAATTGGTGTAAAACCGTTTGGCAGCAGCCATTGCCATGATGTCGCCAAGGTATGGATGGTTTGGGTATTTGGGCTGAAATGTAGGTCTGACCAACTAATTGTCACGGCGTATCTCTTTGTCTTCGGGTTGATGGGGCTTTTTAGCATTACCAGCCCAGTTAATGCAAGTCATGGTGCTTATGTGGGTTTAAGAGTGTCTATTTGCCAGTGTTGTGGATTGTTAATGATGTATTGGGCGATTTCGTTGTATGTCTGGTCATTGCGAATGACATGCTCCCAAAAGTTTCGTTGCCATAATTTGCCGTCGAAACTTTGCCAATGAGATGTTTTGACGCCGCGTATATATTCAAGGGTGGTGATGGATTTGAACGCGCCGATAATGTCACTTATGGTTTTTGTGAAGGTTTGCGTTGCAAGGGCACTCACAAGGGGAGCCCCTACATGCCTTGGTATCGTCTGTAGGGATAAGATGGCATGGAAATGATTGGGCATGATGATGTATTCATGTAGCTCGATTTGAGGGAAACGATTTTGTAGTGCTTGCCACTCCCTTTCAATCATCGCTCCTGCAGCATTGAGGATCATTTGATCTTCAATAATCTCACCAAATAATGATTCACGGTTATCAACACAGAGCGTAATAAAGTAGAGGCCTGCTTGTGAGTAATCGTAATGTTTTAAGCGCATTGAACGACGGTGATGAATTTCTGGATTGTATGGCACGGTTTAGTTTCTTTTTATTGGTTTAATTGGTATTTATTCGAAAAGCAGGGCACCCACAAGGGGAGCCCCTACATGTTGTGGATATTATATTACCGTTGCTAAGTATTTTTCCTATCTGTCGTAGAGACAAACCTTTTTTTGATATTGTAGGGGCGCACCCTTGTGGTCGCCCGCTTTTACAAGAATTTTAATAAAAGCCGTATGTGAGAAACTAAGGTATTAAATTTATGAAAATTATTTTGTGGTTTGTTTTTGTACTTGTGCTAGATGTAAGTTTTGCAAGTTACTTCCTTTATTCATGCAATTACAAGTTTGATGCATTTACTGTAGGAATTGGTGTAACTCTTCAAATTTATGCGGTTTTGCAAATCAATCGAGTGGAGTGGTTTCTAGATTTTGGCGGTAGATACCAAGGCTATTTCAATATATTTATTATTGCAGTCGCGCTGCACTTCATTGCTTTAGGGCTTTCTTGGGAAACCAAACTCGGAAAATCAACGAAATATGGGTATTGCGCGCCGAAAACTATATCCATAGAATCCTTACGGATTTTGACGCAGTGATATTCAGTCTTCCAATCCCACCGCAATTCCTGTAGACTCTCGCCTCCCTTACCCGCAGGTCAAGACGCAGTTGGGTGTCTTGTAACTAAACGGGTTCCCAAAAGAGGCTGATATGAGTAAAAAAATCAAACTCAAAACCAAGCGCGGTGCTGCAAAACGCTTCAAAAAAACCGCAAATGGTTTCAAACGTAAACAAGCATACAAACGCCACATTCTGACCAAAAAGTCTCCAAAGCGTATTCGTCAACTTCGCGGTTGTGTAATGGTTCACGTCAGTGACGTTGCAGCTGTTCGCCGTATGTGCCCATACCTTTAAGGAGATTATAAATGGCTCGTGTTAAACGTGGTGTAACGGCTCATCGCCGTCATAAAAAAGTTCTAGCCCGTGCAAAAGGTTACTACGGTGCGCGTTCACGCGTATATAAAGTAGCCGTACAGGCCGTAATGAAAGCTGGTCAATATGCATATCGTGACCGCCGTCAGAAAAAACGTACCTTCCGCGCATTGTGGATTGCACGTATCAACGCAGGTGCACGTTTGAATGGTCTGTCATACAGCCGTTTGATCAATGGCCTGAAAAAAGCAGACGTGATTATCGACCGCCGTGTGTTGGCTGATATCGCGATGCATGATGCGATTGCATTTACCGCCATTGCTGAAAAAGCAAAAGGTGCGCTCACTGCTTAATTCACTTTAAGCTGTGACAAACAAGAAGCCACCTAAATAGGGTGGCTTTTTTGTTGCTGAATTTGTGCGAAAACGGATGTAAAACATCCTTCAAAGCCTAAATTACGTTAGAATCGCTAACCAGATTTTTGATGATAAACCTCACTTTTTGCATGTAAATTGCTGCGAAAGTTGAAAAATGATTTTGATGAAAAGTTTTGACGAGAAAAGATATGTCACTAGATTCCGCTGCACCTGATGCTTTGTCATTAGAAGAGCTTACGCCAAGCGCGTTGGCAGCCATTGCCGCTGCAACCGATCTTGCCAGCTTAGAGCAAGTTCGTGTCCAGTTTACGGGCAAAAAAAGCCAATTGGCGGAAGTGTCCAAAGGCTTAGGTAAGCTCGATGCGGATGCACGTAAGGCGCAAGGCGCAGTGCTTCACGCGATTCGTGAAGCAATCAATGAAGCGCTGAATCAACGTCAGGCGACTCTGCAAAAAGCCGCATTGGATGCGAAGCTGGCAAGCGAAACCATTGATATTACCCAAGACGGTCGTGGTCAACAGGCGGGTAGCATTCATCCCGTGACTCAAGTCATGGAGCGCATGAGCCAATTCTTCGTTCGTGCAGGGTTCACTGTCGAGTCAGGCGCAGAAGTCGAAGACGATTATCATAATTTTGAAGCATTGAATATTCCAAGTCATCATCCCGCACGTGCGATGCATGATACGTTTTACTTTGACGCGCATCATTTGCTGCGTACGCACACCAGTTCTGTGCAAATTCGCACGATGGAAGCGCAGAAGCCACCGATTCGCATTATCTGTCCAGGTCGCGTGTATCGCTGTGACTCTGACCAAACCCATTCGCCAATGTTCCATCAGATCGAAGGTTTGGTGGTTACTGAAGAAACCAATTTCGCTGAACTGAAAGGTCTTATCGTTCAATTTCTGAATGTGTTCTTTGAGCGTGAGTTGACGATTCGTTTCCGTCCGTCTTATTTCCCATTCACTGAACCGAGTGCGGAAGTGGATATCATGAGTGAAAGCGGTCGCTGGCTTGAGGTGTTGGGCTGCGGCATGGTGCATCCGAATGTGCTGAAAAGCTGTGGTATTGATCCAGAAAAATACACAGGCTTTGCGTTCGGTATGGGCATTGAGCGCTTTGCGATGTTGCGTTATGAGGTCAATGATTTGCGTATGTTCTATCAAAATGACGTGCGTTTCTTGCGCCAATTTGCAGCGCCTGAATCTAATCAAACACCGACATCTGCAACCACACAGGAGGCGCAATCATGAAAATTAATGAAAGTTGGTTGCGTAGTTGGGTTAATCCACCCCTCGATAGTGAAGCATTAGCCCATCAATTGACGATGGCTGGACTTGAAGTCGATAGCAATGATCCGATTGCGCCGCCATTTAACGGCGTAGTCGTTGGCGAAGTGTTGACCGTTGTCCAACATCCTGATGCAGACCGCTTACGTGTGACGACTGTGAATGTCGGCAAAGCCAATAACGGCGAGCCACTGCAAATCGTTTGTGGCGCGCCGAATGTCGCTGTCGGCTTAAAAGTGCCTGTCGCGATGATTGGTGCGGTCTTGCCGAAAGATTTTAAAATTAAACCGAGCAAGCTGCGCGGTGTTGATTCGCAAGGCATGTTGTGCGGCGCGACTGAAATTGGCTTGGATGACGGCGTTGATGGCTTGATGCTATTGCCTGCCGATGCACCAATTGGCATAGATATTCGTGAATATTTGCGTTTAGATGACCGCGTGATTGAGTTGGGCATTACGCCAAACCGTGGTGATTGTTTGAGTGTTAAGGGTTTGGCGCGTGAATTAGCGGTCATGAACAGCTTGGCAGTCAATGAGCCTGCGATTGCGATTGCGCCTGTCAGCTCTGACCGTAAGTTGACTGTAAACATTGCTGATGTAGTACAACAACATGGTTGCCCACGTTATGCAGGTCGTGTGATCACAGGCATTAATCCACAAGCGAAGACTCCGAAGTGGATGTCGGATGCCTTGGAGCGTTCAGGCACACGTATTCATAGCTTATTGGTGGATATTACTAATTACGTGCTGCTTGAGTTAGGTCAGCCGCTGCATGCGTTTGACTTGGCAAAACTGCAAGGCGACATCACGGTACGCGTATCACAAGCGGGTGAAAAACTCACTTTACTCAACGATCAAGAAGTGACGTTGGATGATGACACGTTATTGATCGCAGATGGTTCTGGTGCGATTGCCATGGCAGGTGTGATGGGTGGTCTATCGACTAGCGTTACCGATGAAACGACTGATATTTTCCTTGAAAGTGCGTTCTTTGAACCGTTGGCGTTGGCTGGCCGTGCGCGTCGTTATGGATTGCATACCGATGCATCACATCGTTTCGAGCGTGGCGTTGACTTTGAGTTGCCAGTTTCAGCAATGGAACGTGCAACAACGTTGATTCTGCAATTGGCTGGTGGTCAAGCGGGTCCAGTGACCGTGGTTGAGCAACTTGCGGCATTGCCGAAGCGCTCAGTGATTCAATTCACATTAAGCCAAGTGCGTCGTTTGCTCGGTTTTGATGTCACCGCTGATTTTGTAGTGAGCACGTTGACCAGTCTTGGTGTACAGATTACGGGTAATGAAAACGGCTGGAATGCGACACCGCCTACGCACCGTTTTGATATGAGTATTGCGCCAGATTTGAGCGAAGAAGTCGCGCGTATCTATGGCTATGACAATATTCCAATTAAATCACCACTACAGCCGATGACGTTTATCCCAACTGAAGATCGTTTGAGCATTCAACAGTTGCGCCAATCGCTAGTGACTTTGGGTTATCAAGAGGCTGTCAGCTTTAGTTTTGTTGATGAAAAGCTGGAACGTGCGTTAAATCCAGACGTTAATCCACTTCGTCTTGCCAACCCAATGTCGAGCGAGCTGAGTGTGATGCGTACAACGCTACTTTCGAGCTTGATTCCGTGCGTTCAATACAATCTGAATCGTCAACAAAGCCGTGTACGCTTTTTTGAAACAGGCTTACGCTTTATTCCTAATGCAAAACAAGAGATTAGCGAATTAAAACAGATTCCAACATTAGCTATAATCGCGACTGGTGGACGTGTGCCAGAACAGTGGACAGAAGCCAAACCGCAGATGGATTTCTATGATTTTAAAGCAGATGTGTCACAACTCTTGCTTTCTGCACGAATTGCGGTTAATTTCGAGAAATCAACACGTCAGTGGTTACATCCTGGTCAAAGTGCAGAGATTGTACGACAAGGTGTAAGCATTGGTTATTTAGGAAGATTACATCCTTCCTTAGAAAGCGCGTTGGATTTAGGTGTTACTTGGGTGGCTGAGTTAGATACACTGCCGTTGACTGAGCCGCAGACCTCTAAGTTTACAGAATTGTCACGTTTTCCATCAGTTAGACGTGATATTGCTGTTTTAATTAGTGATAGTATCCAAGTTGATCAGATTAAAACAACAATTGCAGCGGTAGCTGGAGATTCATTAACACAATCTTGGTTGTTTGATGAATATACAGGGCAAGGTGTTGAAGTTGGGAAGCGCTCGCTTGCATTTGCTTTATTGTGGCAACACCCAGAGCGCACTCTAGAAGATACGGAAATTAAAGACGGAATGCAGCGTGTGGTTGAGGCGCTGTCTCATACCTACGGAGCAACTTTGAGGGCATCATGACTGCACTGACTAAAGCCGAAATGGCAGATAATTTAAGCGAAAAAACAGGCATTAATCGACGCGAAGCAAAACAATTGGTTGAATTGTTCTTTGCTGAAATCTCTAATGCACTGATCGCAGGGGAAGTGGTGAAGTTATCAGGTTTTGGTAACTTTGAACTGCGCAATAAGCGCCAGCGTCCAGGTCGTAACCCAAAGACTGGTGAAGAAATTCCGATTTCTGCTCGTCGCGTTGTCACATTCCGCGCAGGCCAGAAGTTCCGTCGCCGTGTTGGCGAAGGTGCGGACGAATAAGTTTTCTTATTTGCTGATAACGAGCCATTGAATCCAAGTGTTTAATGGCTACGAATTCTTAAAAAGACCTTCGAATCTATCGGTTCGAGGGTCTTTTTTTATGGGTCACCTTAGAACGCTACGAAGCACATTCATGTGTAAATAAGATAAGTCTTCTCATAAATTCATAAAAATAATATAAGCCGTGTGATCATTATTCATACTTAACCTGAGTTCGGGATAAGCCGTCTAAAAATCATACAGCTTTAGGTAACCAATGTTGTGTAATTTTCAGCTTTGGTTTATCTGGACTTAAACAATACGCCACTAAACCTGACATCAAGTTCACTAAAAATCCTGTCACT
>JANYEL010000015.1 GCA_025363155.1 Moraxellaceae bacterium | reverse complement strand
CCCGCATCTAAAAACGTCTGCCGATTTTCGACAGCCAACTCTTCTAATGTTTCCAAACAATCGGCCGAAAACGCAGGACTGATGACTTGCACTGATTTCACGCCAGATGCCGCCCATTCCGCCAAGATGACATTGGTATACGGTTTCACCCACTCTTGCCGCCCAAAGCGCGACTGAAAACTAATCGCCCACGCGCCATCAGCCAATCCCAACGCTTGTGCCAGCAGTTTTGCCGTTGCATGACAACGTGTTGGATAAGGATCACCACGATCTGCGTACGGCTGCGGAATCCCATGAAAGGACATCAGTAGTTTTTCAGACTGACCATGCACGGCTTGATAGCGGCGCACGCTATCTGCAAGCGCCTGTATATAAATTGGGTGCGCAAAATAATCTTTAATCAAGCTGATGGAAGGCAAATTACGCTGCGCCTGCAGCCAATGACTGACCGCATCATAAACTGCACCCGTCGAAGTCGCGGAGTATTGCGGAAATAATGGCAAGACAATAATTTGCTCAACGCCGTTGTTATTTAAACGATCTAATGCTGATGAAATGGAAGGATTACCATAAGTCATGACGGGTAAAACTTCGACATGGTTTTGTCCAAGTTCAGCCAATTTTTGAGTGAGTGCGACCGCTTGAGCAGTCAAGATCTGACGCATCGGTGAATCACCATTCGCCCAGATCGAGGCGTAAGCATGCGCCACACGCTTGGCACGCAAGGGAATCACTAAAAGATTGAGAATGATTTGCCACAAAAGTCGCGGGATCTCAATGACGCGTTGATCAGAGAGAAACTCACGTAAGAATCGACCGACTGCTTGTGGTGTTGGGGCATCAGGCGTCCCCAAATTCACCAAGAGCACTGCCTTTTTCGGCGAAGGAACACACTCGGAAGAGATATCGTTCATTAGTGACTAGAAACTCATATAAATAAAAGATCTAAAACCGATCTAGGTTGCGATTATGAACCTGTTTCTAGGCGTTGATGGGCCATTAATGCATTGAGATGCGCCTCACCCACCGAAGATAATCCCCATAGAATATGGTGACGTTCATCACGTCCAATCGGCACAATCCAATGATTATTTTTTAGCTGCATTTTAATCGCATGTAAGGCACGCACATTAATCTGACAGCGCGCTGTCGCATGAGCACGAGGCATGACTTCGTGAACATCACCCAGTGCAGAAATATTCAAATAATCATTCAAGAGGCGTGCAAATGCATCTTCTGGCGCAGCTGGACGAAAACCAGGGCCTACCGCCAACAAGATTTCGTTCCATGTCATCTTACGACGTGGACGCAGTTCACGGAAATTCCCATCTTGATAAGCATGAACCCGATAATCAAACGCCATCACTTCATCGCCTTTGACCACAGGGACATCAAGTTGTGATGTTTCATCCTCAATTTGTGGTGTATTTTGCGACGATGTTTTAAGGATCGAGGTACTGGTTGTGCCTCGATTTTTGCCAAGGCTCGTCAGATGAGCCACTTTTTCTTTGAGCTTCTCATTTTCGAGTTGCAGTGCTTTCATCGGCGCATCGCTAGGACGCACCCAACCCAATGACGGATAACGCTGGGTCAGCTGTGGCATTGCATGGCGTAAGATAACTTCGAGTTCTTTGGGTTCACGGAATGTGACCACCATATCGCGCTCGCGTTGAAGTTGACGACGGAAATCCTCAAACTTACGCTGACCCTCTTTAGAAGGCTCTTGAAATTCTGCTGCACGCGTTTCTGGTGATTCATGCAGGATGACCAAAACTGGTTTTTGCTTGGTAATTGCGTAAATATATTCTAAATGCACATAGCTCACGCCCGAAGCGGACAAATCACCGTAACGAGACCCCAACAGCAAAACAAAATAATCACAGTCGTCAATCTGACGGCGTGCAAAAGCCGTTGTCAGTGGCGTACGTGCCTCCAACCCCCAAGAAAAAAAACCAAGACTTGCCAATGTGTTTGCTAATACAGAACGTTCAGGCTGCATATCTGCGCCCGTTGAACTGATAAAAACATGATACCGCTTGTCGATCATCTGATCGCCCCTATAAATGACCACGCGACCATCCATGAGTCAGGATGATCTGAGCATACAATCCATGTTGCCGCTGTCAAACAGTGTACCGTTGCGTCGATACTCACGCAACCACAGCCCTATCGCTCAGACACCAAAAAGCAGAATTTTTGTGACACAGTTTGCAAATATCTGTCAAAAAATCACACAAATTCCACCAAAAATGTCGGTCTATGCAGACAGCTCGTTTGCAATAAAGCATTTTTATGACAAAAAATGTCACTAGCGCCCTTGCGTCATACGCACTAACAGTTGTAAAAACCCCTGCATATAGACCAACTCTTCATCAACCAAACGTACAGCCGCATAAAGTGTTCGGCGTAAACCTTCATTCGTCATCGCAGGATCGCTATTTTTGGGGATCAAACGGCGACTGACGACCCAGCCCTTTTGTTCATAATCTCTGACCACCCAATCGGGCAATGCTGCAACGCCTCGCCCACTCGCAACCAGTTGAATCAGCATCGGCGTCAACTCTGTGGTGCGCAGTTTTGATGGCTGCAAGCCGTAAGGCGTTAAAAACCCCGCAACGATATCCAATCGTGTTGGCTCTACGGGATAAGCAATCAATGTCTGCGCTGCAACATCTTCGGCATGAATCACGTCAAGCGCGGCCAATGGATGCGAAGGCGCAAGCACTAAGCGCGACTCATAATCAAACAGGCGATGATATTGAATCCCTTTCACAGGCAAACAATCCGTTGTGACCAGCAAATCAATCTCACCTTGCTGTAATTGCGTATGTGGCTCCGGCTCAAAACCACTGGCAAAATCCAAATCCACATCAGGAAAATCTTGGCGGTAGCGGTTCAACACCGGCATCAGCCAATCAAAACAACTGTGACATTCCGAAGCCAGCAATAACCGCCCCGTTTGCCCATGCGCCAAGCGCACTAACTCACCCCGCGCATTTTGTACTAATGGCAGCACTTGATCCGCCAGTTGTAATAAACGCAGTCCAGCCGCCGAGAACTGCAACGGCTTGGTTTTACGACTGAGTAAAGACAACGACAACCATTGCTCCAACTCTTTAAGTTGATGTGATAATGCAGATGGCGTGAGATGCAAATGCTCAGCTGCGGCCGCCAAAGATCCTTCTTCACGCAAAGCATGAAACGTCTTTAAATGACGAATTTCTAACATTTTGCTTTCCCCAAAATCCCTGATTTGATTTTATGCCGTAATAAAAAATCAGCAAACATTAATATTAATCATCCTATCATGAAAATGATGAATATTATTCATTGTTTGATTTTGGTCACATTAACCTATCAAAAATTTCGTGGTTAAAACCAGCCACAGAAAGCTGGTTATTAAAAATAAGTTCAACCTCGACGATGACAATAGAAAATCTCAGCAATACTCATAATCGCATCAATCAGAGCCTTTGAATCTTCACAACATAAGATCACTAAACAGGATCTATTGGGTTGATCTCATCGCTTGCTGGTAATAGATTCGGGTGGTAAAGTCGCGAGCATGATAAAACACATCCAGATCAATACTTCTCTCGCGATATAGCCAATATGACTTCTAAGCCAGCCAAACAAACAAACAAAACTAAGCCACAAAGTAAATCCGCACCACTGAATATTCCAAAGCCGACTTTTTCATCCGTATCTAAACCGACGACGCCCTTACCCATTCGGCTCATCTGTGCCACACGCGAAACTCAAGCCAACTTTATGACTAAAACCGCATTAGGTCGGTCACTTGCCACTTATCCTTGGCCAGTTGAACTCAGACTTTTTGCGGACAATAAAGCAGGCTTACCGAGTGTTTATAACCAAGCGTTACGTGAATCTGTTGCCGAGCCTGCTGTATTAGTATTTATTCACGATGACGTCTATCTCAGTGATTATTTCTGGGCAGATCAAGTTCGAATGGGGCTTGAGACTTTTGACATTATTGGATTGGCCGGCAACCGTCGTCGTGTGACGAATCAACCCGCTTGGGCATTTATTGATACCAACTTTACATGGGACACGCGTGGTGTGAATTTAAGCGGAGCGGTTGCTCATGGTAAAGACTTCATTTCAGACGGTGTGACTGTCTTTGGCCCGAACAAACAAGAGGTCAAATTACTCGATGGCGTGTTGCTTGCTGGACTGAGTGAAACGTTCAATAGCAAGGGCATTCGCTTTGATGAGACGTTTGATTTCCATTTTTACGATCTCGATATCTGTCGTCAGATCGAAGTAAAAAACCTAAAAATGGGTACTTGGCCGATTGCCATCATTCATGAAAGTGGTGGTGCCTTCGGCAGCGAATCGTGGCAAGCAGGATATGCTAAATACCTTGCAAAATGGGGATCATAAGACTTCATGTAAGCGAAAGATTCATCAGTTAACCAAGTAAAACAGATGGAATCACCTTCGGTTGATCGATCTGAATCCGCTTAATTTTTGATGTTTCGCCACTGAGCAAAGTGACATTGCGCATCGGAACATCGCATAGTTTTGCAAAGAAGGCACATAACGCTTGATTGGCTTTACCATCGACGGGTGGTGCAGAAAGACGTACCTTGAGCATCGCAGTTGGCGCACCCGATGCAGGGTGCGCCATAGTTTCGAATCCTATAACTTCAGTCTTTTTCGCAGCAGGTTGAACCTTGATATACAAGATCAACTGTTCTAGCAGGGACTCATCGTTTTTCATCATTCAACCTTCACCAACGATGAGTCTCTTCATTACCCGCTTACATTAAGCCTTGCAACAACACGCCATGCGCTTGCGCCAACATAAAGCGTGAAATATAAATTGCCAGCAATGCCACAATCGGCGACACATCAATCGGCCCCAAATCAGGCATAAACCGTCTAAACGGCGCATATAGTGGCTCAGTCATTTGCATGGCAAGCATAATAATCGGCGTATGTGTTTGGGTGAACATAATGATCAAACTAGAAATAATCGATACGTAAATCAACACCTTACACATCATCAAAAAATCATCAAGCAGCCCAAAAACCAATTGCAGCAATAAGACGTCTGGCCCAAAATTCATGCCCCCACTGAGCAGATTATTTCCCGCCAAATCGACCAATCGCACCAAGATCATCAAACCGAGTGCAGCAAGATTGATACGCCCTTGCCCAACTGTTGGTAAAATTCGCTTAAAGACATCAACGATATGCGTCGCTTGAACCGTGGACATCACGATTGGGTTATAAGGATCCGCTTGCGTCAACTGCATCATAAAACGCAGAAATAACAATAACATTGCTACGCCAGTGACAATGTTAAAAATCTGTGGAATCAACGAATCCATGCCAACGCTACCTCATGCTTAATATTTAAAATCTAAAAATGCTCTTTAACACTTTTCGCTTAACTCGCCGACAATGCAACGCTACGCTGACCCGCCGCCGCCAATGCATCGACAATATGCTGACTGACTTGTTGTGCATCTAAATGCTCAATCGCAGCGGCAGTTGTGCCATTCGGTGAAGTGACATTGGTACGTAATTTAGTCGGGTTATCACCACTGATGATCGCCATTTGCGCTGCACCGAGAGCAGTTTGCAAGGTCAATGCTTTCGCAGTTTTCTCATCTAAACCTTGCGCCACGCCTGCCTTAATCATCGCTTCCATCAGATAGAAGAAATACGCAGGGCCAGAACCAGACACCGCCGTCACGGCATGCATCAGCGATTCATCGTCAACCCACAACACCAAGCCAGCGGCACTCAAAATATTGGTCGCATTATCACGATCATCTTGATCAACGATGGCAGAGGCAAATAGACCTGTTGCGCCCGTTTGCACGAGGGCTGGCGTATTTGGCATTGCACGGACGATGCGGCTATGACCGCCCAAACCTTTGGATAATGTTGCAACAGTCACGCCAGCTGCAATCGAAATGACTAACTTCTTGGCAATGTGCGGAGCAAGTTCATGTAAAACCATTTGAATGATTTGCGGTTTGACTGCAAGCACAATCACATCTGCATCGATTGCCGCATCAAGCGCTGAGGCAAATACGTTCACACCGCGCACAGCCAGCAGCTCACGTAATTCTGCGACAGGTTCAGCAACATTGATCGTCGTCGCAGGTGTCCCTTCAGCGAGCAAACCGCCGATCAGCGCTTGCGCCATGTTGCCGCCGCCAATGAACGCAACGATTTTAGATGATTTTGGAGAATTTTTTGGGTGTTGTACGCTCATATTGGCATCCACATCAGTATCAATTTATTGAAAATAAAAAACGCTTTCAGTCAAAATAAAGCGCAAAGTTCGTCAATCTATCAAAGATAGTTTACCAAAAGATGTCACGAAGCCACGGTTAATGCGCGCGTTAAAGCATTCAACATATAGCTACCATCCCAAGTTTTTCGGGTAATGCCTTCGCCCACGCGCAGTACCACAAGATCGTGTTTCGGGCTAACAAACATATATTGCCCTTTTAGGCCTTCAAAATAGAAAGCACTCTCATCATCATGCGCATGTTTTGCAGGCAAAGACTCAAACCAAGGAATTCCTGGAACGGTTCCTTTATCTTTAGCTTTCAGCCAAATTTGATACCCATAAAAACCATAATCAGCGGCACCAGCATTCAGTTCACGTTCTAGCGTATTACTTGGGGTCACCATTTGTTTTAACCATGCGCCAGATACAATTTGACGCACTTCGCCGCTCGCCGTCGTATAACGACCTCCAGTTAAAAACAGCTGTCCAATCCGCAACCAGTCTTCGGGTTGGGCAAACATCGCCGCAAAGGCACGGGCTTTTCCACCTTCACGATCCAACCAAAGCGCCGCATCATGACAATCTAGTGGCTGCAAAATATATTGAGAAAAGAAATCTGCCAACGGCATTTTTGTTGCACGTTCTAAAATAATCCCAAGCAAGTGAGAATTATAATTGTTGTATTCAAAATAGGTTCCCGCAGGGCGTACCGACGGCAATGTAAACGCCTGACGCTCCACATCGGTGCCATAGTACAGCGGAATGATACTCGGCAAATCCCCCAGACCCAGTAAGGTGTCACTTCGCAGCCCTGATTGCATGGTCAGTAAATTTTCGATCGTGATTAACCGACGTTCATCATCTTGGAATTCCGGCAAATACTGCACAGCCGCGTCATGTACGCTACCAATGAACCCCTTATCAATGGCAATACCCACCGCCATCGCCAGTAAGGTCTTGACCATCGACATCGAATTAAAGGTATCGGTTTTCTTAAAATCACGATATTGCGCATGCACCAACTGACCTTTGTGCATCACCAAAAAAGCACGAGTCTGATGTGACCACAGATAGTCACCCACTTCTTTTAACAGCGCATCTGACACGGAGAATTCGGATTGCAGTTTCAGCTCAACTGGATTCTGACTGCCTTTGACAACCGTTAAAGGCTTGTACCAACTCACTTGGGTCACAGGGCTGATCATCAAACCGCCAAACACATGACGAAGCGAAGCGGGATTGGCGAGGTTGGCGATATTCCGCACATTCATCTTTAACATTTTCATTCATTTACACTCATTCTTTCAGCAAGCCCCAGCCTGTAGACTCGGTCGCTTGTGCGGTCACCCAGAATCCTGCACTACTTAATAATGCCAATGGCTGTCCATCTAATGTTTCTAAAATTTGTACTTGTTCGCGCTGCCACGTCGGCAAACGCAGCGACTGTAACAGTTTTTTAAGCGGCCAATGCCCCACGCGACCATTTAAATGTAACAACTCACCTTCTCGTCTCGGTCGTAGAAGTAATTCTTGATCTAGCAACTCTGATGACAAGCCATTTTCCATCTCTGCAACTCGCCAATTGCCCGTTGGTAACACCAAGCTTTGCGCCATTGAAAAAACAAAGCTTTGTGTCGTAGCAATCGGCAACTCAAGCGGCAAACGGTAGAGTTGATCTTGATAGCGACGAAATTGAAAATTGCAATGTTCAGTCTGCCAAATCACTTGCGGCGTCGCATCAATCCTCGCCATCATCATCTCGCGAACCGCTTCAACACGACTGAGTGGCGGCGCATATTGCGCATCACCCTGCATCCAACGTGCTAATAACCAGCGCACTCGTGCATCATTTAATGCCAATACCGCTGGAATATTTAACGAACCATCTTTCTTTTGCATTGCCGCAAGATCAACTTCACCTTGCTCTTTCAAAACCGATTCCGCATCCGCCATCAAACCCGCTGTACGCGCTATCGCCGCTTCAAAACCATCCCAATGGGAAGCCAACAGCGGCCACACTTTCTCGCGCATCACTACCCGATCAAAACTTAAATCATGGTTGGCAGGATCATCGACCCACTGTAAATTTTGGCTGACCGCATACTGATTGATCTCATCGCGAGCAGTATTCAGCAACGGTCGAAAGAGGGTTAACTGATCTTGTGTTTGTAACTCGCGCATCGCCGCTAAACCACTGACGCCGCTACCACTCAGCAAGCGCATGAGCACGGTTTCGGCTTGATCTTGTTGATGATGCGCCAGCACCAACACTTCATCGGGCGCAATCACTTCACGAAACGCTGCATAACGCGCATTGCGCGCTTCATTTTCCAGATTGCCTGCGGCAACTTTGACTTTTTTGACAATGACTTCAATGTTTAAGGCTTCGCATTGCGCGACAACCTGTTTGGCCCAATCGCTGGATGGTGCTTGCAAATCATGATCGACATGCACAACCCGCAAGTCAAAGCCTTGATCGCTCTCGGCAAAAATGCGATGCAACGCCACCAACAAAACCACTGAATCCAGACCACCACTACAGCCCAACAAAAAACGCTGATTCAGCGCAAACCGTTTCAGCGTTTCCTTAATCTGTTTTTCAAGCCCTGTGATGCGAGAGGCACCTTTAGTCTGTTTCAAAACTCATTCCGTTAATGGTAAAGCAGGCGTATGACTGCCAAACTTCATGAGGCGCTGATAACGCGCTTCAATCAAAGTATCCATTGGCAGTGAGCGCAACGAATCCAGTTCTGCGGTTAACGCCGTGCGTAACGCTTCGACTGTGACTTGTGGGGTCAAATGCGCACCCTCGCCTTCGGAAATGATTTGGTCAATCAAGCCTAATTTATATAATTTATCTGCTGTTAGGCCCAACGCTTCACTGGCACGTTCCGCCTGCTCATTGGTTTTCCACAGAATCGACGCACAGCCTTCAGGAGAAATCACCGAGTACATGCTATTTTCCAACATAAAGACTTTGTCCGCCACGCCAATTGCAAGCGCACCGCCCGAACCACCTTCACCGATCACAGTTGCGATCACAGGTACTTTCAAAGTCGATAACACTGCCAGACAACGTGCAATCGCTTCCGCTTGCCCACGCTGTTCCGCGCCCACACCTGGATATGCACCCATCGTGTCGATGAAATTCAGTACAGGCAAGCCAAAACGTTCTGCCATTTCAAACAAACGCATCGCCTTGCGATAACCCTCAGGATTAGTCATTCCGAAGTTATGATGGATACGTTCTGATGTCGTGCGACCGCGATGTTGACCCACAACAACCACAGGACGACCATTAAATCGCGCCAAGCCACCAATCAATGCTTGATCATCACCAAACGCACGATCACCGTGCAGCGCATCAAATTCCGTGAATAACGCCGAGATATAATCCAAAAACTGTGGACGATTTTGATGGCGTGCGATCTGCACCGTTTGCCATGCACTTTTAATCTTCTTCACTTCTGCATTCATACCTACATCACTCTTTTTGAATTGCGCTGATCGCTATTGATGGTCGTGTCATTTCCAGCAGAGTGCAACATAACCTAAAACCAGCACCTATGATTTAGCAAAAAACACCAAACGACGATTGGACGATTACGCCTCGAGTTCGGCAGGCACTAACTGCACCACATCCAACTCAATCCCCCAATGCCCAAACTGCGTCACTTCCGTCTGTAAATCGGCATGAAGCATTGGCCATTCTGCACCCGATTGATCAACTGCCAACTGCCATGATTTATTCGAATGAATCGACAACACAAAACTCGGCACCACTTGATCGTAACGTGAATGATGGAACAATACCGCCAGTCGTAACAACAGACATAATGTGACTAATGACGCACCGCCAGCATGACGCACTAAATCCAACGAATCTTCGCGTAATTTGCGGCGATGCAATCCGACTAAAAACGACAAGCGCAATTGATCAACTTTAGAGAAACCTGGCACATCCGAATGTTCGAGCAAATACGCACCATGACGATGATAACTGCCATGACTAATGGCTAAACCAATCTCATGCAAATACGCTGCACGACGTAACAAATCACCATCTTCTTCATCAAGTTGCAGCGCATCAGCCACTTGCTCAAACAACGCTCGCGCCGTCAATGCCACGCGATCCGCTTGACGTGGATCCGCATAATAACGCGCCATCATCGCCTGCACACTGCGATCACGCACATCTTCATGGCGGAAACGACCAAGCAAGTCATACATCACACCTTCACGCAACGCACCATCCGAATATCCCATCCGCTCAATGCCAAGCACTTCAAACAAGCCCATTAATATCGCCAAGCCAGCAGGTAAAACCGCTTTACGGTCTTCCTTTAAGCCCTCAAAATCAATCTCATCAGCGTGTTTCCATTTCAGAATTTGTTCACGTAACTTCAACAGTGCTGGATAAGTAATATGGCCTTGCTCATCCGCCAAGCCTTGCTGCATGAGCAACTGACGTGCGGCTTTAATCGTGCCACTGGAACCAATCACCGTATCCCAGCCCGTTTCGCGATACATTGCCGCAATCACCGTGACTTCTTTACGCGCAGCATTTTTGGCTTGCTCGAAGGCTTGCTCACTGATTTGACCATCAGCAAAGAATTTACGGGTAAAGGCAACACAGCCCATTTGCAATGATTCGGTTTGCAGCGGATCAAAATCCTGACCAATAATAAATTCAGTCGAACCACCACCAATATCCACTACCAAACGGCGTCCGCCAGCGGCAGTCGTATGCGACACGCCTAAATAAATAAGGCGTGCTTCTTCACGACCGGCAATGATTTCAATCGACTTCGGTAATATTTTTTGTGCTTTATCAATGAATTCTTGTGCATTGGCGGCTTCGCGTAACGCGTTGGTTGCCACAATACGCATGCGTTGCGGCATCACACTGCCTAAACGTCCCACAAAACGAGATAAACAATCCAAGCCACGTTGCTGCGCTTCAAGGCTTAACATTTTATCGGCATCTAATCCTGCAGCCAATTGCACTTTTTCCGACATCGACGCGACTTTACGCACCTCGCCATGATCCAAACGCGCGATTGCCAAGTGAAAACTATTCGACCCCAAATCTATGGCTGCCAACAGTTCTTCTTCAGGAAAAAAATCAGCCATCAGTACCCAACCCCAGACACAAATAATAAAAACGATAAAATTTAAATAAATAGACTTTCAATCATCAAAAAAAACGGGCATTTCTACGGCAATGAACACGCAAACGAGCCCAGCGCTCGTCAACCTTAGCATCTCACCCTGCACCACATCCAGCAATCCGTAATGAATTCTTGATGACAGAATCGGAGTTTAACGCGAAAAGACAGCAAAACCCACTCAAAACACCATCAAAATAGCTAAACTAAATGCCTTCTATTGTCATATTCAGGCGCTAAGGATCGCTGTAAGTTCAAAAGCAAATCCTCCCTATGAGAATCGCGGATTCGCAAGACGAAGTGTCCTTTTCCTAAGGAGGGAATAGTTCCTATCTTTGAGAAAGGGAGGTTAGGAGGGATTTGCTTTTGATCTTAACTGTAAACTTCACAGCAAAATCTCATCCGAAACCCCACCAAACGCTCAATTATCGACAGAACCGATCACCTCCATCACTAGAGACCATTTGACAGCGCACGCTTTACCCTTGAAAATCGTGACATTCTCCTGCATATCCTTTTTCATGCAGCCGTACTAAATCTGTAAAGCTAGTTCTGTAAAGCAAGTCAGTACAGCAAACCACAGCAAGTTCACCCATTCTGTGATGGCACCTTAAAACACAGATCTTTGGATTTTGCTAAATCTATACTTTGGAGCACGCTATGAGCGACATCATCAACACCACTGACAGCAATTTTAAAGCTGACGTACTCGATTCTGACATCCCAGTTCTGGTTGACTTCTGGGCAAGCTGGTGTGCGCCATGTAAACAAATCGCGCCAGTACTCGAAGCACTGTCTGCGGAATACGATGGCAAAATCAAGATTGTTAAAGTTGACGTCACAGCCAATGAACAAACATCTGTTGACTACAACATCCGCAACATTCCTGCGCTGTTGATCTTCAAAAATGGCGAAAAAGTAGATCAAAAAGTTGGCGCAGCACCACGCTCACAACTGGTTGCATTCATCGAACAACATATTTAAACGATGATTCTTTGTAATTTTTTAGCGCGCAGTATATTTACTGCGCGCTAAAAGCCTTAAAAAACAGCGACAACAACCCATTCCGAACTGAATTGTTATTTTTGCGTAATTCACTTCCTGCCGTTGACATTCCAATATCAAAGGTTTTATAGTAACTATCAATGAAGGGATTAATACATATTTAGCGGGATCTATCGCTACTTTATACAAATAGACCAGTCGGTCACACCAGATACGTAATTCAAAATTTAGTCATATCACCTGCTTATTCAATGTTTTTTAGCATGATGACTGAACGTTTTTCGCGTTTTACTGTTACGTAAATCTTTAATCAAGATCTGCTTCCGCACTAAAACAAATGCTTTAGAGAAAATAGTCAAAGATGATTTTCCTATCGCTGTTATCCAATTGTTGTATCGATATTCAAATGACTCATATATTTAAGTTACTTACATTTTAATTTTTTAAATAAGACACTACATGTACTTCACACTGTATTCACACATCGCTGAACCTGACGACATGAAAAGCAGGTCAGTAAATATCAGATGCTCAATGCCATCCTCTTCAAAAATAATGCACTTTAAATTAGATTTCACTAACCCGATTAAGCAATACATGTTGTTTCTCTCCACCTCCCTCCGACTTCTGTCCACGAATCCTGCTCTATGAATCTTACCGAACTAAAGAAAAAGCCAATCAGCGAACTCGTTCATATCGCTGAACAAATTGGTTTAGAAAATATGGCGAGAAATCGCAAACAAGACATTATTTTCGCGCTGCTGAAACGTCATGCTATGAACGGCGATGAAATTTTCGGCGACGGCGTACTCGAAATTCTCGGCGATGGCTTCGGCTTCCTCCGCTCTGCTGAAGGTTCATACCTCGCTGGGCCAGACGACATTTACGTCAGCCCAAGCCAAATTCGTCGTTTCAATCTGCGCACTGGCGACACGATTAACGGCACGATTCGCCCACCGAAAGAAGGCGAGCGTTATTTTGCCCTGCTAAAAGTGAATACAATTAACTATGATTCCCCAGAAAATGCGCGGAATAAAATCCTATTCGAAAACCTGACGCCTTTGTTCCCAACCAAACAAATGATCATGGAACTCGGCAATGGCACTACAGAAGACTTAACAGGTCGGGTGATCGATTTGATGTCGCCGATTGGTAAAGGTCAGCGCGCAATCATCGTCGCACCGCCAAAAGCGGGTAAAACCATGCTGCTGCAAACCCTTGCACAGTCGATTACTCGTAATAATCCAGAAGCGTATCTCATTGTTTTATTGATTGATGAGCGTCCAGAAGAAGTCACTGAAATGCAGCGCTCTGTGCACGGCGAAGTTGTCGCATCGACGTTCGATGAGCCACCAGCACGTCACGTTCAAGTCGCTGAAATGGTAATTGAAAAAGCAAAACGCCTCGTTGAACATAAAAAAGACGTCGTGATTCTGCTCGATTCGATTACCCGTTTGGCGCGTGCTTACAACACCGTGATCCCATCATCAGGCAAAGTATTGACTGGTGGTGTTGATGCACACGCGCTGGAACGTCCAAAGCGTTTCTTCGGTGCTGCGCGTAACATCGAAGAAGGCGGTTCGCTGACCATTATCGGCACTGCTTTGATCGAAACCGGTTCAAAAATGGATGAAGTCATTTTTGAAGAGTTCAAAGGAACAGGGAACTCTGAAATTACCCTCGAACGTCGTATCGCTGAAAAACGCGTATTCCCTGCGATGAACATCAAAAAATCAGGCACACGCCGTGAAGAACGTCTGATGGACGAAGATACACTGCGTAAAGTCTGGATTCTGCGTAAATTGTTGCATCCTATGGATGAGCTACAAGCGATTGAATTCTTGCTTGATCGCATGAAAGACACCAAAACCAACGATGACTTCTTTGACCAAATGAAGAAGAAAACAGTAACGGCTTAATTGTCGCTGAAATGAAAAAACCGCACTGATCGAAAGATTGTGCGGTTTTTTTGTGTCAAAAAATAACTGAATAGCTCATTGAGTGGAGTCAAAATGCGCGTTATCTGAAAAATAATGGTGGATATGTTCACTTCGACTCCGCTCAGTGAACTTCTATGCTGAATTAGAGTCGGTAAAACATCAATCATAATGTCCACGACAAGCGAGCACCGTGAAATCCGCATCAGTCACCGCATAAACCAAACGATGCTTATCATCAATCCGCCGACTCCAAAAGCCAGACAGATTCCCCAACAAAGGTTCTGGTTTACCGATCCCTTCAAATGGATCGCGAATTGACGCATTGATCAGCAAATTAACCCGCTTTAATGTCTTGCGATCCTGACCTTGCCAGTATTGATAATCTTCCCAAGCCGATGGCGTAAAAGAAAGTACCCGACTCACTCTGCCGTATCCAAATCACGTCTGAATGCTTGAGCTGCACGATATTCAGCGATTGATTTTGCTAAGTGTGCGGCATTGCTGGGCGAAGACATTAGGTGTAGCGTTTCAATCAAACTATTATAGTAATCTTGCCCCATCACCACTGCATTTTGTCCATCTCGACGCGTCACGATGGTCACATCGGCATCTTCAATCACCGTATCAAACACACTTTTGAGGTTATTGCGCGCCTCTGTATAGGAAACAACTCGCATGATTTAATGCTCATGTTCAGAATATTGTATAGTATAGGTTAATCAATAAACATGTACAATATTCTGATCAGATCATCTTCGTCGCTTATCAAGAGCTGAAATGAAAAAACCGCACCCATCAAAAGATTGTGCGGTTTTCTATAACCTAAATAGCTCATTGAGCGGAGTCGAAATGCGCGAAAATACGCATCAAACACACTTCAACAAGCTCAGTGTTTTAAGGTTTACAGTTAAAGCCTAAATTTACCTTCACTTTTCTTTTTATCTAAATGCTCTATCAAGGCCTCTCTTGCATCTTCTTTGACTTTGCTTCTCGCGGCGGCAGCTCTTTTGATTGCGAGCTCCATGAATCGTTGATCCTGCTCTAACGTTGAGATTTCCTCTGGCGTCGCATCTTCCATTCTAAGATCAGTCATGACTGCGACTCCTTGCTTTGTCTATTTAAGGATTTTGGGTGTAAGGGAATCATTCACCTATACACCCGAATAATTTAAGAAGCCGCCTTATTCAGCGTCACTCGCTTCAACGTATATTTCTCAGGATGCGCCTGATCAATTGGCTGACATGACGACTGATATTTAACAATCGAATCAGGATGAACTGCAAAGCAGGTGATATTCCCTGGCACAGCACTATCTACTTGAATCTGGATCAATGACTGATCTGCATTCACAATCCAGCTGCCATTGGCTTCTGGTTGCTTGCCATCTTTCTCACTTAAGTTAGGACGAACATAAGTTTGATTCATGATAAAGGTTGCATCAGCGTGTAGATCAATCAAGGTTTTGCTACTTGTTTGCGCATCATCAGTCGGCAGCACACCTTCATATAGACCAACGATTGCCGCAGGACGAATCTCAGCTGGCGTCGCACTTCCCCTCAGAGCATCTGCTTGCTGAACTTTTTCTACATTTTCCTTTTTGCCACAAGCAACGCATAAGCTCGCAGCCAACAAACCAACACCCACCCAACGCATAGATGAACTAACCTTCATACAAATCACTCCAAAACTGCAAATATTTAAAACGTTTTACATTCAATCATGTGTCCATGATATCAATTTATAGAAGAACTGAATGTAGTTTGAGTTGCCCATTTGGCTCTCACCCAAACAGCTCACCCTGCCTCACCACTTCATCAGGCTCGACAAACCCACTCAAACCCACTCCGACCAAGCGATACCGCGTCGAGTCTGGCAACTCAATTCGATCACGCAAAACCAATGCAATCTCAATCAACTCTTCAACAGAACCAATCAAATGATGTGGCGTATAACTCCTCGTGAGAATCTGAAAATCTGACGTTTTCAACTTCAAAACCACGGTACGACCAATGCGAGCCGTCTTACGTGTCGCATTCCATGTTTTCTCGGCAAGCTGACGAATGGCATCATCTAAAGAAGACAACGGCACATCACTTCTAAACGTATCCTCTGACGAAATCGACTTCACTCGTTGATTCGGCTGCACTGCGCGATCATCAATACCGCGCGCGCACTCATATAATCGTTTACCAAAACGACCAAAACGCTGCTCCAACTCCATCAACTCACGGAGCCGTAAATCACCGACCGTTTCAATGCCAAGCGCCGTCAACTTAGCTTGCATGACCTTACCAACACCATGAATTTTACCAACGGGTAATGGCGTCAAAAATGCTTCAACCTGACTCGGACGAATGACAAAGATACCATCAGGCTTCCGCCAATCCGATGCAATTTTTGCCAATAACTTATTCGGCGCAACGCCAGCCGATGCAGTGAGATGAATTTCATCTCGAATCTGAGTTCGAATACATTCCGCGATCGCTGTTGCCGAACCTAAATCCAACTTCGGTTCAGTCACATCCAAATACGCTTCATCCAACGACAACGGCTCAATCAAATCAGTATGTCGCTGAAAAATCTCGCGCATCTGTTTCGATGCAGCTTTATAACGGACAAAATCAGGCGGTACAAAAATCGCATCGGGGCATAAACGCTCAGCACGAATCGCCGACATTGCCGAACGAATGCCATATTTACGCGCTTCATACGATGCCGCGCAAACAACTGAACGTTCGCCTTTCCAAGCCACCACCACAGGCTTGCCGCGCAAACTCGCATCATCACGCTGCTCAACCGACGCATAAAACGCATCCATATCAATATGAATGATCTTGCGTTGCTTAGCTTGTATCATCTCGCTCATGATGCTTCGACTCTATCGACAATCATTCATCAACGATAATTGGAAAACCCGCATTACGTGCACCGCGTGTGCCGCCTTTGAGCTCGACATATTCACGGGTTGGGTCGAGTGATTCAAGTAATGCAACCGCACGGCCTGCTTTAGTGCCGCCACCGCACAACACATAGACTGGCTCGCCTGCTGGAACATTGGCTAAAAGCGAGGCATCTAAATGTTCAATCGGTTTATTCACCGCACCCGCAATATGCCCTTCAGCAAATGACTTTGCATCGCGCACATCCCAAACTTGAGCAGTCGGTGCTTGTTGTTGAATGCTTGGAAAATCGGTAATAGCTAATTCACGAATCATGAGGATTGACCTTTTAAACTAAAATTTGCGTGAGCGCGGCGTACACGTCTCATCACTTTCGCGCACATCATTGATGAACACAATTTGCTATAATGCCGCATCTGTAAAACTCAATTGTAGAGATTAAACCATGCCATCACTTGATATTGTCTCAGAATTAGAACTGTTTGAATTGAATCACGCAGTACAAAACACCCAAAAAGAAATCCAAACTCGCTTTGACTTTCGTGGTAAAGAAATCAGTGTTGAGCTGAATGAGAAAGCCAAAGAAATTAAAATCAAAGGCGAAAGTGACTTACAAGTCGAAAACGTCCTTGCGATGTTAGAAAACCACATGACCAAGCGCAAAGTCGATATTCAAAGTCTCGATGCACAAGACATGGCGGCTTCGGGCAAGTTCATTACCCAAACCATCAAACTGAAAGACGGACTTGACTCAGATACCGCAAAAAAAATTAATAAAGCCATTAAAGAAAGCGGCATTAAAGTCCAAGCTTCGATTCAAGGCGACAAAATTCGCGTGACTGACAAAAAACGTGACACCTTGCAGCAAGTCATGGCATTTTTGAAAGAACAACAGTTTGGTTTGCCTTTACAGTTCAACAACTTTAAAGACTAACGCGATCAAGGGATTTACTCATAACTCCCTCTGAACACCACCAAACTATTGAACACATCATTGAACGGAAGAATGAGCATGAGCAAAGGTCAACCAAAGAACACCATCGCTAAAGTCGCAGCCGCTGCGGAATATCTACCACAAGCGATCCGCGCTAAAGTATTGTCTAAAACCTTCGGTACCGTCGTACCAATGGTCGGTACTGCAGGCGTGAGCTATGATCTGGTCACTGCAGACAAGGTCATTTGCAGCATTAAAAACCGCCGTCCAATGCAAAACCACATCAAAGGTGTGCATGCGGTAGCGATTGCACTCATTGCAGAAACAGCAACTGGTTTTGTCGTTGGTATGAACATGCCAAACGACTCAATGGTACTGATTAAATCATTGAAAATGGAATACAAAAAACTCGCTAAAGGTGATCTAGTTGCCATCGCAACACTCACACCAACACAGCGCGAACTGATCGCATCGACACCAAAAGGTGAAACGACTGTACAGTGCATCATCACCGACTCAACAGGTCAAAGCCCTGTCGAATGTGAAATGATCTGGGCATGGGTTCCAAAGAAACGCCCTGCGAAAACTGCATAAAGTAACCTCTAAAGAAAACCGCAACATTGCGGTTTTTTTATGCCCGATATTCTCGTAAACAGAACTCAACGGAACACCAGCAACACTTGATGAAAATGATGGCATAATCGAAAACAGATTATCTAAAAATCAGGCTGAAATCAGATGAGTAGGTGCTTGTGACAGGGCAAGGCTTGAAATTTCCACGACGACTTTCCATTACCACAAAATTGTTCTTATCGATTTTGGGCATTAGCGCGCTCGTAATTATCGCGATGGGCGGCGCCATGTCGTGGAGCTTAAAACATAGTTTTTCTGCTTATAGCGCACAACAAGACAGGCAACGCGCACAAGCCATGGCGACCACACTTGCCGATTTTTATGACGACAATAAGAGTTGGGATTTTATTCGGAATAATCCACAGCGGTGGCGAGATATTGTGCGCCCTGATATTGGCCGACATGATTTCACCCCTGAGCAGCTCAAACGCGAACTCGCCAATAAAAAGAATGACCACGACAAAGATGATGCCGATGACAATGATTCAAAAAAAAATCAAGAGCAAAAATCGCCAAGACCACGCCGCCTCTCACATTGGAGCTTATTGGATGAGTCTGGATTAGTCATTGCGGGGAACACCACTATCCCTGCAACGGCGCTACGTTATCCCATTCTTGTTCAAGGCAATACGGTTGGCTGGATTGCGATCTCACCACGTCAACGCCGCGTCACCCAAGGTGAGCGCAACTTCCTAGCAGAACAACAGCAATCCAGTATTTACATCATGATTGCCGCGACCATTTTGGCAATTTTGACGGCGCTTCTACTTGCACGTTTGTTCCTTGCGCCAGTTCGCCGCCTTGCGGAAGCCACTCAGCAATTGATCGCAGGACACTATGAAACGCGAACCCAAGTGCGACAACAAGATGAACTCGGGCAACTGGCTAAAGACTTTAATCACCTCGCAGCAACCTTGCAGCGTAATGAAATCATGCGCCGTGACTTTGTCGCCGATATTTCCCATGAGCTACGTACACCGCTCGCGATTCTCAAAGGGGAATTGGAAGCCATCCAAGATGGCATTCGTAAACCTGATGCTGCGGCGATCATGTCATTACAGACGGAAACTCAAGCACTGAGCCAGCTTGTGGATGATTTATATCAAATTTCTTTATCTGATGTCGGTGGATTGCGCTACAACATGGCAACGGTAGATTTGAATGCCTGTATTACCCATGTAGTTCAGATGTTCCAAGAACGGCTCGATGCCAAACACCATGACTTCACGCTGACATTGCCAAATCCAGCCGTCATCTTGCAGGCAGATGAGCAGCGATTAACGCAGCTTCTTAAGAATTTAATGGAGAATACATTGCGTTATACCGATGCCAACGGCGTCGTGAAACTCAATGTGATGGCACATAAAAAAGAAGTGTTAATCAGTCTCCAAGACTCAACGCCCTGTGTTTCTGATGCCGAGTTACCTAAAATATTTGAACGTTTATATCGGGTTGAAAGTTCACGTAATCGAGCAACGGGTGGCGCTGGCTTAGGTTTACCACTCTGCCAAACCATTGTCCAAGCGCATGGCGGCAAAATTCACGCACAACATTCACCGCTCGGCGGCGTACAAATTGACATCGTGTTGCCAATCAATGCAACAGAAAAAACTGAATAGGGACAGAATATGATTGATTCGAAAATGTTGGTTCTCGTCGTTGAAGATGAGCCAAAACTGGCGCAAGTCTTGCTCGATTATCTCGCTGCAAATAACTACGCCACCGCTTGGATCGCGGATGGTCGTGAGGTGGCAAAATACTACGCCGACCGTCCTGCTCACGAACAACCGGATCTCGTTTTATTGGATTTAATGCTCCCCGGCCGCGATGGTCTGGACGTTTGCAAAGATATTCGCAGAATCAGTAATGTGCCGATCATTATGATCACGGCGCGCGTTGAGGAAATTGATCGTTTGATTGGGCTGGAAATCGGCGCGGATGATTATATTTGCAAACCATTTAGTCCGCGTGAAGTCATGGCGCGGATTAAAGTCATTTTGCGACGGATTCCGCATCCAGAAGAAGGCGTCAGCACCTCCAGCACGGCATTGACCAATTTACAGTTGGACGAATCGCGTTTTGAAGCGCGTTATCACAATCAACTGCTTGAGCTGACGCCTGCCGAGTTTCGCTTACTGAAAACCCTTGCCGATGCGCCAGGTCGTGTGTTCCAACGCGATCAATTGATCAATCATGTCTATGATGATCAACGCATTATTACTGATCGAACCATTGATAGTCATATCAAAAACCTACGTCGCAAAATGACTGTAATCTCACCTGAAGATGTGATTCGTTCGATTTATGGCGTGGGTTATAAATTAGAACTTTAAATCAACATTCCTGTAGGGGCTACCCTTGTGGTCGCCCTTTTCGGACTTCGATTTGAAATGTGTTTAGGGCAACCTCAAGGGATTGCCCCTACATCAAGCGGTGATCATTCCCAGAATTGATAGAACATCACTTGCGGCCCTGATCAATAGAAGATCACATAGAGAACAGTTGAAAGATAAAATGCTCATGACAACTCAAATGAAAAAAGACCACTTACTTCGCCTCACTAGCGTCATCAAAATCGCAGCGCTCACTTTTTTTAGTCTCCACACCGCAAGCACCTACGCCGCTAGCCCATGTCCTCCTGACTGGGAAGCAGAAATCTGCCAACTCAAAGACGTCGTCGAAAAGATCAAAACAGACTCATACACGCCCATAGATATCCATGAATTTCTCAACCAAGGCATTAAACGCACGGTTGACACGCTCACACACGGACAATATATGGACAAAACCGAATATGCCGATATGTGGAAAACATGGCGCGCCGAAGGCTATGTTGGCATTGGCGTCGTCGTTGGCGAAGAAGGTGATGGCTTGCGTGTCTATCAAGTAGTCGACAACAGTCCCGCAGAAAAAGCTAATATCCATCCCAATGACTTGATTATCGAAGCCGACGGCGAGAGTTTCAGAGGTAAAACCTTCAAGGAAATGACCGCCAACATTGCAGGCCTACCCAATACTGTCGTCAAGCTCACCGTACAACGCATGCCCAAAATGCAAAAAACCTATTTCAACATTACACGCAGCAAAATCAACACCGAAACCGTTTATCATCGCATCGTTGCGCCAAACTATGGCTGGGTACGTATTTCTTCTTTTGATGAAAATGTCGTCGCCAAAACTGTCGATGCGCTGCAAGACCTTGCTAAAACTGAACCCAACCTCAAAGGGCTGATTTTAGATTTGCGTAACAATGGCGGTGGTTCATTATCTGCTGCAGTCGGCGTAGTCTCTATCTTTGTCCAAGGCAAACAAAAAGCGGTGCTGACTAAAGGCAAAGCAGTCGGTAGCGAACGTTATCTTTACACCACGCTGGACGATTATAAAACCAGCGCAAACACAAAAGATGGCTTAACCGTAGACCCACTTGCCAACTTACCTGAACTCTATAAAACCATCCCTCTCGTTGTGCTGGTACATC
Source organism: Moraxellaceae bacterium (assembly GCA_025363155.1). Taxonomy (GTDB): domain Bacteria; phylum Pseudomonadota; class Gammaproteobacteria; order Pseudomonadales; family Moraxellaceae; genus Aquirhabdus. The sequence continues at coordinate 3,802 of JANYEL010000015.1, read as the reverse complement.
ACAATACCGTCTCCGCTCCTGAGCTGGTCAGTGGCGCACTGCAAGACCTTAAGCGTGCAACCATTATTGGCGAAACAACCTTTGGGAAAGGATCGGTACAAGCGATATCTCCCGTCATCAATAATACGGGGCTTCGACTCACGACCGCCAACTACTTCACGCCATCAGGCTGCCCCATCAACGGTTACGGCGTGACACCTGACTATTTTGTCAATGAACGCAAGAATGGCGACCCCGACGACGTCCTCAATTTTCATGAAGTAGACATCGCACACCCCAAATATGAAGGCATTGATCCCAAGAATCCGCTGGAAATGATGCGTAAAGAACGCGTCAAACGACGCACAGAAGTGTTGACCGCGATGAATCAACATCAACAAGTATTACCTTCGCCGATACTGGCCAAAACGTTTGGCACTGCAACTGATTATATGTTTTCACAAGCATTGCGCTATTTACAAAACAAGGGGATTGATCAGAAACAAGGGCTACCCAGCACCTACAACGTCCACACTTTGTGCGGAAATTTATAGCGTTGGTTAAAAACGAATTTTAAAAATTCCTGTAGGGGCGCACCCTTGTGGTCGCCCTTTCGGATATAGGTTTGAAGTTTGTTTAGGGCACCCTCAATAGTAGCCCCGACATGATGCATTCATCGTTTTTTTTACTTTAAAAAGTACATTGAATTACATCTAATCACGCAATCGTACACAGCTCCTTATTTTCTCCTCATTTCCTGCAAACTCTACCGACAATTAGGGAATACCTTGGCTCTTTTACCAGATTACTGAATATTGAGACGGAGCCCCTACATGAATCATTCCCAAAAAAACCAAATGATCCACAGCCATTTAAACAAACAACCGAGTTTCAAACACTCTCTTATGGTAGCCCTTGTTATCACGCTTGGTGGAACATCACTCGCAACTTGGGCGGGTGAAAACATGACGCCTACTGCAGCGCCCATTACGGTTCAGGCACCGTCAACATCCAACCCTGTAAATTGTGATGGCAAGTCCGAACAACATCAGCAAGATCGAGTGCAGCGCCGCACTGAAGCGTTTCAACAAGCAGATACCAATAAAGACGGCAAAGTGAATTTAACCGAATGGCTCACATTCAAGCTACATCGTCGTGGACCTGATGCTGGACAACGCCCTGATCGCGCAGAACATGAATCTGAAAATCGCCAAGAGCGTGGTGGCAAAGACCTAGTGGAATGGCTACAAAAAGTGGATGCTAACCATGATGGTCAAATTAGCAAAGCGGAAGCAGAATCCTATGCACCTCGCCTTGCCAAGCATTTCGCGGAAATAGATACAGATCACAATGGTTTGATCAGCCAATCTGAGCTGAAAGCATCGCAAAGCCAAATGGCAGGAGCGCTCGCTAAAGAGTCGCACCGACGCCTTTGCAAAAGCCGATGCCAACCATGATGGTCAACTCACGCTAACCGAATGGCTTGCTTTTAAACCGCATGATCATGGTTTTTGGCATAACCTGTGGCATCGTTGGTTCGGTGGTCATAACCATCACCAGCGTCAAGAGCCACATCAAGGTCAACGCGGCAACTTGTTCAAAAAAGTTGATACCAATAATGACGGACAAATTAGTTTGAGCGAAGCCCAAGCCAATGCACCGCGTTTAGCTGAACATTTTAATGAAATTGATACAGACCATAACGGTCAGATTAGTCAAGATGAGCGACGGACTGCGTTTAGAGCCGCATGTGCGAAATCTCAGTCTTAATGACATTAGACAAAATGAGATAGACTTGATTCAGTATTTGAAATAATGAGGTGTGGATTGTGAAGAATTTGAACCACTGGTTAATCAAAACAAGTCTGCGTACCTTTGCTAGCGTGGTTTTGTGTGCGAGCACTTGGCAGCTCGCGCAAGCCATACCGCAGCATACTGAATCCAACGGCGCAAAAAATGCACCTTATCGTGCGCTCTCCGTTCACGATAAAAAATGGAATAAAGCCCATCCAAACGACACACCGTCAGCAAAACGGGGTTGGATTAAAAATCTACCCCACCGTTATCGAATTGTAAAAGTAAATCATCAAACCTATTACTATTCTCACAATCAATATTATCAACGTAGTGGCAATGGCTATGTTGCGGTCAAAATCCCCTTCGCTCGGCGTTGATCTCATCGCTGTAGTGGCATAAAAGCTCATCCTTGATGGGCTTTTTTCGTAACTATAAAGCAGAATTGCCATTGTATACTTTTGCCCCGTGTCATATTTTCGCACGCTGACCGCTAGAATTCGTTAGAATATCTGCACATTTTTATGCTTATACAATCCTAGTCTGCTTGAGATCCAACAGCTAGGGCACATTCTCGAGGAGTGATTTGATGTCTACGAACAGCGCAGGTAAACGTTTCAGAGAGGCTCTCTCAGCCGAAAAACCATTACAAATCATGGGCACAGTGAATGCCTATGCAGCCATGATGGCAACCCAAGTCGGTTATAAAGCCATCTATTTATCAGGTGCTGGCGTTGCCAACTACTCATACGGCTTGCCAGATTTAGGTATTACCTCGCTTGAAGATGTGTTGATTGATGCACGTCGTATTACCAGCGTTGTGGATACACCACTGTTAGTTGACATCGACACAGGCTGGGGCGGCGCATTCAACATTGGCCGTACCGTCAAAGAAATGATCCGTGCTGGCGTTGCTGCTGTTCACATCGAAGATCAAGTTGCGCAAAAACGTTGTGGTCATCGTCCAAATAAAGAAATCGTCACTAAACAAGAAATGGTTGACCGCGTCAAAGCCGCTGTCGATGCAAAAACCGATTCTGACTTCGTCATCATGGCGCGTACCGATTCGCTGCAAGCGGAAGGCTTACAAGGCGTGATTGATCGTGCGTGTGCGTTTGTTGAAGCGGGTGCGGATGCGATTTTCGCTGAAGCCATGACCGACATTACCATGTACAAAAAAGTCTGTGATGCGGTAAAAGTTCCTGTGTTAGCGAATATCACTGAGTTTGGCGATACACCGTATTACACGCGTGAACAACTCGGCGAACAAGACATCGCGATGGTGCTTTATCCGCTATCAGGTACACGTGCAATGCAAAAAGCTGCACTCGCGGTATTTGAAGCAGTACGTAAAGAAGGTACGCAAGTGAATGTACTTGATCTGATGCAAAAGCGCGTCGATCTGTACAAATTCTTGGATTATCATTCATACGAAGATAAATTAGACGCATTGTTTAAGTCAGAGAAATAAATAAAAGCAAAATCCCTCCCAACCTCCCTTTGCAAAGGGAGGAGCTTTTAAGTTTTGGCATAGCCAAAACATCCCCTCCTTAGTAAAAGGAGGGTTAGGGAGGATTTGCTTTTGACGCTAATGTAGTCATCATCAAATCAACAAAAGATAGGAATAAACAAAATGGCAGAAGCAAAAGTATTATCCGGCGCAGGCTTACGCGGACAAGTCGCAGGCAAAACTGCACTCTCAACCGTTGGTAAAGAAGGCGCTGGCCTGACTTATCGCGGCTATGACGTACGTGATTTAGCTGAACATTGCGAATTTGAAGAAGTCGCGTATTTGATTTTCTTTGGTGAACTACCAACTTCTGCACAGCTTGCAACCTACAAATCGAAATTGAAAACATTACGCGGTTTGCCACAAGCGTTGAAAACCGTTTTGGAAAACATTCCAAAAGAAGCGCATCCAATGGATGTCATGCGTACTGGCGCATCGATGCTCGGCAACCTTGAAACTGAACTCAGTTTTGCTGAACAACAAGATGCAACGGATCGTTTGCTCGCGGCATTCCCATCG
>JANYEL010000233.1 GCA_025363155.1 Moraxellaceae bacterium | reverse complement strand
AGGCTGCACAAATGGTTGCGGAGTCGGTAGAGATTTATAATGGTCGCAGACCTCATCTATCGCTAAAATACAAAACGCCCGATGAGGTACATCGAGCGTTTTTTTGAAAATAAGTGTCAACCTATTTTAGGACGGGACACTGTATTAAGTGATCAACTAGAAACGCTTATAAAGAATAGGTCTCTCATACAGTGGTTTTTAAGAACTGTATTCTAGAGTGTATCCGACTGTATTAACGATACACATGGATACACTCTCTGAAAGTGCCTAAAGTTGTAGTTGCTGGCTAATCGTGGACTTGATCATTCAATGAGTATTTATAGGATTCATCTGATCACGCTCATCACACTTCGATTCTAATTCCTGCAACATTGGTGGAATTTTCTCGGCGAGGAAGTCAATGAATACACGCACTGCAGGTAGCATCCCGCGCCGTGAAGCAAAGACCGCGTGATAAATCCCTTGCGGTACACGCCAGTTGGGAAGGACGATTTCCAGCTTGCCGGTTTTTAATTGATCGACACAGCGCAACAGTGGCAACAGGGTAATGCCATGTCCTTGCTCTGCTAGAGAACCCAATAGCGCAAAACTAAAACCCATCAGTTGCGGCTTAATCGCAAAGGACTCTTTCCCCTCTGGGCCATGCAATGTCCATTGCTGATCGTATTCGCGTTCATTGCTGCTTAGGGTCTGGTGTTGGATCAGTTCGTTGGGATGTTGTGGTCGACCCATACGATCCAGATAGTCAGGACTTGCGACCAATACCGCAGTCGTTTGACCGAAATTACGCATGACTAGATTGCCGTCATTATCCAGCGATTCACGCACACGAAGTGCAACGTCGATGCCTTCATTGAGCAGATCAACACGTCGATTGGTCACTGACAGTTGCAATTGAATCTGAGGATACAATTTCATAAATTCAGGCAATATGCGTGGCATTTGTTGTTCTGCAATATCAACAGGTACGCTCACACGCAGCACACCACGCGGCTCGACTTGTAGTTCTGCGACGACATCACGTGCGGCTTGTGCTTCGGTCAGCATGGATTGCACATGTTGATAAACGCGTTGCCCAACATCGGTCACGACAAAATGCCGTGAGCCGCGTTGCAATAAACGCACACCGAGATCCGCTTCAAGTTCGGTAATCCGGCGGCTTAAACGTGACTTGGGAATGCCAAGCGCACGCTCTGCTTTGCTAAAGCCACCATGTTCGACAACCATGGCATACATATATAAATCGTTGAGGTTATCCATGAGGGTTTTCCCTGCTTGATTCTGTTGGTAGGCAATGATTGTAGTATGCCATGACATTTATAGTCGTTCTATATGTGAAACGATACGTCTTACTTTATGGGGTTGGTCGATATTAATAAAACGACTATAGTGACTTCATTGCGGCAATCCACTAAAAAGTCCGCTCCCCCCACACAGTTAAAAGAGAGATTCAAAAATGAACGTACTCCATATCGATTCAAGCGCACTAGGCGACCATTCTGTCACACGTGAACTCACCGCAGCCATCGTCGCTGACTTGAATAACACGATCCCAAATTTGACCATCACTCATCGTGATTTGGACAAAGATTCGATTCCACATTTAACAGGTGCAAGTCTAGCTAAAGCCGATACTGCGGAAGCTGCGGCGGCTGAACAAACCTTACAACAATTTATCGATGCTGACATTGTGGTGATTGGCGCACCTATGTACAACTTCTCGATTCCTTCAACTTTGAAGGCTTGGGTAGATCGTGTACTCGTCGCAGGTCGTACTTTTAGCTATAGCGAAACAGGCCCTAAAGGTTTGCTCAGTGGCAAAAAAGTCGTCATCGCCAGTGGTCGTGGTAGTGCGTTTGGTGAAGATAATCCAGCCGATTTCCAAGAGAAGTATTTGAAGCAAGTTTTTGGTTTTGTTGGATTGACTGATGTGCAGTTCGTGCGTGCGGAAGGCATTGCCTATTCACCACAACATCGGATTGATGCGTTGGCTGCGGCACATGCAACGATTCCAGCTTTGGCAAAAGCGAGTTAATTGTTTTTAGAAGTTTTCTACAGAAGTAGGCTGGGTTTTAACCCAGCTTATATTTTTGTTTTGCGGTATCTTCTTCTAGCAATTTTAAGGATTCTGGTCCGCCACCGTGCCATCCGCTATGTAGGAATATGACTTCCCAATAACGTCCATCTTTTGAATCTTGATAAAGAGTATCCCAACCGCTTTCATCTGTAGTTAATTTAATTAACCTGAGTTCGGGATAAGAAAAGCAAATAGAGAAAGGCTCAAGAATGATGTAAGATTTTGGTTACTAAGACAAAATTAAAATCACCAAGAGCCTTTCCATGGACAATATTACCGAACTTTTCTGCAAAATTGATGATTTTTGCAAATCTTTTGAACCAAATTCTCATAAACACCTCATTGCTCAAGCTAAATCATCCAGAAATCGGGCGACTTCGATCTCTCTTTCTGAACTCATGACCATCACTGTGTTATTCCATCAATTGCGATTTAGACAATTTAAAGCTTTTTACCTGCACTACCTCAAAGCATTTCTTCATCGTGAGTTTCCAAACCTACCCAGCTATAACCGTTGTGTTGAACTCATACCACGTTGCTTGATGGGGTTGTCTGCTTTCTTCCAAACCATCAAATCGACTTGTACAGGGGTCAGCTTTATTGATTCCACCAAACTGGCAGTTTGTCATAATCGCAGAATTCCACGACACCAAGTCTTCAAGGACTATGCAACGCGAGGTAAAGGCAGTTTAGGTTGGTTCTTTGGTTTTAAATTACACTTAGTCATCTCATTATATGGAATATTGGTAGGAGATAAAGGCTATTTGGGTGCACCACTCAAGCAAAATCTTGCCCTCAAAAACATTCAATTACTGACTCCGATTCGTTCAAATATGAAGCGAGTACTGTGGACACCTTTTGAGAAGTACTTGTTGCAACATCGTTCCCTGATAGAAACAGTAAATGATCAATTGAAGAATTTATGCCAAATTGAGCACACTCGTCATCGGTCAGTGGCAGGGTTCTTAGTGAACTTGATGTCAGGTTTAGTGGCGTATTGCTTAACTCCAGATAAACCAAAGTTAAGAATCACACAGCATTCGTTACCTCAAGCTGTGTGATTTTTTGAGGGCTTATCCCGAACTCAGGTTAATTAACGTATTTTTTATTAGAAATCTTATGCGTTGACAAGTAAAGTCGGCAACAACTTTACCATCTAAGAACTCCCATTTGCCTTCGAGCATGATTTCCGATGAATTTAATAATTCAAAATAGCTCATTATTTCGCTTCAACATGCTTAGCAAAATTATTCAAAATTGCCTGCCATCCTTGTTTTTGCTGTTCAACAGAATTCTCGGATTCTGCATCGAACGTGGTGCGTACAATGACGCCTTTACCAGTATCGTCAAACTCAGTCTGCGCAGTACGATCACCGAAGGTATATTCAATCAGTTTGTGCGTGATGATCTTGGTATAAGTTCCCGCAAAATCGAATCCAAAACTACCGTCTTTCGCTCCCATCCGCGATGAAAACATCCCGCCAACGCGCAAGTCCACTGTCGAGCTGGTTGTGTGCCAATCATCGGATGCTGTATTCCATTGTTTGATGTCTTCTGGCGTAGTCCAAGCCTGCCAAACTTGTTCAATGGGCGCGTGAACTGTGGTTTCTATGGTGATCTTCATTGCATAACTCCTTTATGTTGTTTTATATCGAAAACTCTTTCTAAGTAACTTAAAGCCAAAATTTAAAACTTTAGATGTACCTTGAATATCATAAGTGTTCCATTGAGGTTTGTATTTAGGATGAATTGCTCTAGGACGCAATAAATTCTCAGCCAGAAAAAGCTTGTTGTAAGGTGTGAAATATATTTGGGTTAGCGCTTCAAATTTTGAGCTAACATCTTCGTCAATTGCAGCAATATCTCCAAACAAATTCCATGCAGCCAATAACTCAGGCCTATTTTTTTCTTACCCTTGATTGCTAGCCATCGCTTAACCGTATCTAAATTATGAAGAATAGGCTCTTCATTGACTAACTCAATGCTATTGGTTGAAGCGTATTTTCTTAATTCATTCTCAGTCTGGAATATGGGTACCTTTCCGTTTTTATTATAGAGTTTGTCTGGTAATTCACGATCATTACCACACCAAATTGCATATTGATGACGATAATCCAGCTTGAACCATAGAACGAAATAATTCATTTTTTAAACCTAGTTTTTATTGAGGAATGTATGAGTGCTTGATTTAAAAAAAACACCACTACTCATCATCCATACCTTTCCCCGCTAAAATCTGCGGCGTATATTTCTCAATTCTAGACACTCGCGTCTTGGATTGTTTGGCGGAAGAAAAATGCAACAAATACGCCCTTTGTCGCCCTGGCGTTAACGCTTCAAATGCAGCTTTCAATTCAGATGATTGATCGAGTTGAGTTTGAAACTCTTCAGGAATGGTAAATTCTTTGGTCTTTTTGAGTTCTACTTTTAAGCCTGATTTCTCAACCTTAATCGCTTCATGAATATAGACTTTTAAGACGCTTTTTAATTCCATGATTTTTAGAGGGTCGCTGAAGCGTATCTGCCGTGCCGCCTGAACATTTTCCGTTTGTTGGATGAGAATGCCATTCGGATCTTTGAGCAATGCACCTTTGAAAAATAACAGCGCGCAGTATTCTTTAAAATCATGAATTAACACGACATTACTTTTGCCTAGCGTGTAACAAGGCTGACCCCATTTCAACTCTTCAGTTAGCCCACTATCAAGCGCAATCGCTCTCAACTGCGCGATTGCTTCCTGCCATTTGTTCACTTTATCAAAATAAAAATCGACTTTAGGATTGGTGTTATTCATTGATTTTATGATTCCTAATACATCATCTGAGTCAATTTAATGCTTGAACTTCCTCATGAATATTCTCGGAGGAAGGGGGGATGGCTAGGGCTGGTCAAGTTCCAGAAAAACGATTAAATTATATTTAGGCACACTTCGACAGGCTTAATGAACTGCATAGCTCGTTGAGCCTGTCGAAACGCGCGGAAAATACTAAAATCTTCATTTCGTAAAGCATCAACCATCCTACTTATTCGCCAAAATCTCTCTTAATACAAATGGCAAAATACCGCCATGCGCGTAATAATCCACTTCAATTGCCGTATCAATCCGTGACAACAATTCAACTTCTAACACTTCACCTGAGTGGCGCGTGATCTTCAAGGTAATGTCTGATTGCGGCGTCATGTGATCATTGACACCGATCAAATCGAAGGTTTCATTGCCTTGTAAATCTAAGCTATCAATCGAATCATCACCTTTAAATTGCAATGGCAATACGCCCATGCCAACTAAATTCGAGCGATGAATCCGCTCAAAACTACGGGCAATCACGGCTTTGACACCGAGCAATTGCGTACCTTTCGCTGCCCAATCACGGCTGGAACCCGTACCGTATTCTTCACCTGCAAAGACGATGGTTGGAATACCTTTTTTAATATAATGCATCGCGGCGTCATAGACCGTGGTTTGCAGACCGTTATAGATGGTGAAGCCGCCTTCAACACGCGAGCCATCAGGGTTTAGTGGCAACATGAGGTTTTTCACTCGCACATTGGCAAATGTGCCACGAATCATGATGTCGTGATTACCACGACGCGAACCGTAAGTATTGAAGTCGGGAAGATGAACGCCATGTTCAGTTAGATAAGAACCCGCAGGCGTCGTCACACGGAACGAACCCGCTGGTGAAATATGGTCAGTCGTCACTGAATCGCCTAATATCAGCAAGGCTTTCGCTTTTTTGATTTCTTGAACAGGACTTGGCGTCATGCTGAAATTTTCAAAGAACGGTGGTTTGGCAATGTAGGTCGATTTTGGCCATGTATAGACATCGCCATGTGCACTTTGGATGTTATTCCACAGGTCATTGTCTTTGGTAAAGTCTGAGTATTTTTCTCGGTAGACATCTGGATCTTGGGCAAATTTCAGTAAGTTTTTAATCTCATCATCGCTAGGCCAAATGTCTTTGAGATAGACAGGTTGTCCATCATTCCCTGTGCCTAATGGCTCGGTAGTCAAATCAATATTGACCCGCCCCGCCAGCGCAAAGGCCACCACAAGTGGCGGTGATGCAAGGAAGTTCGCCCGAATGTTTGGATGAATTCGCGCTTCAAAGTTACGATTTCCAGATAAGACTGCCGCAGCAACAATATCTTTTTCGACAATCGCATCATTAAATTCCGCAGCCAAATCGCCTGCATTACCAATACACGTGGTACAACCAAACGCCGCGACATTGAAACCGAGTCGATCTAAATAGGTCTGTAAACCCGCCGCAGCTAAGTATTCAGGTACAACGCGAGAACCGGGGCCAAAAGAAGTTTTTACCCGAGGATGAATGGTTAAGCCTTTTTCAACGGCTTTTTTCGCTAGTAATCCAGCACCAATGAGCACGCTCGGATTTGAAGTGTTTGTACATGATGTAATCGCTGCAATGAGCACATCGCCATGTCCCAGATCTAGATAATCAGAGTCACTCGGCATTGGTGGAATGTGAATGTCGGTGGTCGGACGGTTGGCGATCATATCCGCTTCACCGCGGATAATGTTTCCTAGGTACTCAGATTTATGCGGAACCTGCGCGTCCTCGTTGTAGGTGCGTTTAGTGACGTAACGTTTATGGAGATCGCCAGCACTTTTGTTGAAGCCATTATCTAATAATGGTGCACTAAACAAATGGTCGAAACTTTCTGCCATGTTAGGCAGTTCAATACGATCTTGCGGCCGCTTTGGCCCAGCGAGTGATGGGACGATGGTGCTTAAGTCTAAACTTAGATTTGCGCTGTATTCCAGTTCACCCGCATTTGGAATCCCAAACAAATTTTGTGCTTTGAAGTAAGTTTCAAACGCATCAATGTCTTCCTCACGCCGACCTGTGCCGCGCATGTAATCCACTGTGACTTGATCAACAGGGAAGAAACCCATGGTCGCGCCATACTCAGGCGCCATATTGGCAATGGTTGCGCGATCGGTGAGTGATAATGAAGCCGTCCCTTCGCCAATAAATTCCACGAATTTGCCAACCACTTTCGCTTTACGCAGCATCTCGGTAATGGTCAGCACCAGATCGGTTGCCGTAACACCTTCGCGTAATTTGCCTTTTAACTCGACGCCAACGACATCAGGTGTGAGGAAATACACAGGTTGTCCGAGCATGCCTGCTTCGGCTTCAATCCCACCAACACCCCAACCGACAACGCCTACGGCATTGATCATGGTCGTGTGTGAGTCTGTACCCACGAGTGTGTCTGGGTAGAGCACACCGCCTTTTTGCTGGACGCCGCGGAACAAATATTCGAGGTTTACTTGATGCACGATGCCGAATCCCGGTGGAACGACGCCAAAGGTATCAAAGGCTTGCATGCCCCATTTCATGAACTGGTAGCGTTCGTTATTACGCTGAAATTCCAACTCCATATTTTTACGCAATGAATCAGGCGTGCCGTAATAATCCACTTGCACTGAGTGATCAACGACCAAGTCGACAGGCACCAGCGGTTCAATCGATTTTGGGTTTTTACCCATTTGCGCGGCGACATTGCGCATTGCCGCCAAGTCGGCGAGTAATGGCACGCCCGTAAAGTCTTGCAGAACAACCCGTGCCACGACAAACGGAATCTCATCGACACGATTGGCATTTGGCTGCCAATTCGCGAGTTGCCTGACATGTTCTAAGGTAATTTTTTTCCCATCAACGTTACGCAGTACGGCTTCGAGTACGATGCGAATCGAGACGGGGAGTTTGGAAATTGGTCCGATTCCAGCAGTTTCTAATGCAGGGAGGGAGTATATTTGTCTTGTTTCGCCATTTTTGAGGCTAATGGTCTGCAAGCTATTGTGCAAATTATGTTGGTTTTGTAATGACATGATGACCTCGGTGTAAGCTGATAAAGAACAGGCGTGACACATTGGACTATCTATCGACTCGTCCATTGAGTCGTGAGATATGATCTTTATTCTACGCTTGATTTAGCAGCATGGCGCATCGAGGAGGGGAGCGGATTGTTTCATTATGCAAATGAAAATAGCGTGTGCAGGAGTACAAGCCATACGCAGTTAAGCATGGGGTGTAGTTATTTTAATTTTAAAGCGACGTTATTCTGCAACCATAGGTTGGGAGGTTTGTGCGTGAGTCGTTGGCGCACATTCGACACGATTACGCCCCGATGATTTGGCGCGATACATGGCTGCATCAGCCAGCTCAATGAGCCATTCTTCAGAGGGATTATCCAGTGGTTGTTCAGCAACGCCGATGCTCACCGTGAAATGTACATCTTCACAGTCGAGACTTTTAATCGTGGTGTTTTCGATGGCTGAACGAATACGATCAGCGACGGTCAAAGCATCATCCATACCCACTTCTAACAGCAGAATCGCAAACTCATCGCCGCCGAGTCGTGCGACGAAATCGATTTGTCGTGCCATTTTTCGGCAGACATTGGCCAATGCACAGATCGCTGCATCGCCTGTGGAGTGCCCGTGAAAATCATTAATGGTTTTGAAGTTATCGATATCTAAAACAATCAACGAGACAGGATGGTTGAAACGCTGACTGCGCGCAATTTCTCGGCGAACCATCGGCATAAAGTGGCGACGGTTACTGACACCCGTAAGTGGGTCGGTGTTGGAGGCAAACTCAAGCGCAGCTTCAGAATCAAAGCGAAAACGGTAGTTCAACACAAACGCATAATGGGTCAACATCATGGCTATTGCCGCAGGCCAAATCAAAACTGCATATTGTGCATGTTCAAAATTATGTGCAATACCCACTAAAGCAAGGACTTGGGGTAATCCCGCAAATAAGAAGGTACTAATAATATTAACGCGTACCGAAAAGCCTTGGAACATGAGTAGCGGTAAAAACAGGAAAAATACAAACCCACCAATCCCATACACCATGCCCGTGTGCAGTCGATTTAAGATCTCAACATAATTAACGAGGAGTAGAAGACCAGCCATGACCGAAGAAAATTCGAGGACACGGCGGTTTTTGACATGCATAAACGCAAAAGAGTAGACAATGAGCGACAAGAAAATCAAGCGATAGCCAATCGTATGCTGCGCTCCAATCGGGTCGGTAACGTAATCCCACACCCAATGCGATGTGCCGATCATTGCCGTCATAAAAAACATGATCGCACTAAAAGTTCGATGATCTTCGAGCTTCTTGTTGAGCAAATCCTCAGGTTCCGACAGGAAACTGAAAATGTTATGACTCTTTTTTTGTTTAATCATTGAATCTTAAGCCTCAAAAATTAATCCGTAACCCGAGTCTTCTTATACCAGTATTTGTCATAAATGTAACTTATACAAAAGTTCATGTTGATCAATGATTCGGGAAGGCATCCTGCCTATTTCCCGAATCATTCCTTGTTATTTTACAGCCCAGTATGCTGAGCAATAAACGCTTTCATTTTGGCGACATCAGTCGTCATTAATGTCGACTGTTGTGGCAATGCTTCAATATTTTCAAAACCAGCAGGGCGTTCAGCATCACGTCCGAGGGCTTCTTGAATGGTTTCATTAAATTTCGCTGCCAGTGCAGTTTCCAGCACGATCATCGGTACGCCTTGTTCGATATGTTCAAGTGCAACTTTGATGCCATCAGCCGTATGCGTGTCGATGGTAATGCCGTAATTTTTTTCGACCTGACGAATGGTATTCAAGCGATCCGCATGAACTGATTTGCCTGATTGAAAGCCATACTGTGCAACATTTTTAAATTCATCGCCATCGCTGCCTGCTTGACCCGATAAGTCAAAGCCGCCACTGGTTTCCACTTTATGGAACAGGGCCGCTAAGCGGTCTGAGTCACCCTTCAATAAGTCATGGATGAAACGTTCAAAGTTCGATGCTTTGGAAATATCCATTGATGGGCTCGTGGTATGCCAAGTTTCAGCAGATTTACGCACGCGGTAAATCCCTGTGCGGAAAAATTCGTCGAGCACGTCGTTTTCATTGGTTGCCACAACGAGTTTATCAATCGGTAAACCCATCATGCGGGCAATATGACCAGCACAGATATTGCCGAAATTACCAGAAGGTACCGTGAAGGATACTTTTTGGTCATTGCTGGTGGTGGCTGCAAGGTACCCACGGAAGTAATAAACCACTTGCGCAACCACGCGTGCCCAGTTGATCGAGTTCACTGTACCGATTTTTTGTGTGGTCTTAAACGCATGATCGTTCGACACAGCTTTAACCATATCCTGACAATCATCAAACACGCCTTCGACTGCGATATTGAAAATATTTGGGTCTTGCAGGCTGAACATTTGCGCGGTTTGGAATGCACTCATTTTCTTGTGAGGGGACAACATAAATACACGAATGCCATGTTTGCCGCGCATTGCATATTCAGCGGCGCTGCCTGTATCGCCTGAAGTTGCACCAAAGATATTCAATTCTTCTTTTTGTTTATCGAGTGCATATTCAAACAAATTGCCCAGCAATTGCATCGCCATATCTTTAAACGCGAGCGTTGGGCCATTCGACAGTGCTTGTAAAATCAGTTTGCGACCGTCTTTATCTTCTAAAGTACGCAGTGGGGTAATTTGGCTTGCATCTTCACCAGTGCGGGCGTTGCGATAGACTTCAGCGGTATAGGTTTTATCAACCAATACTTTTAAATCCGCATCTGGAATGTCTGTGGCGAACTTTCTGAGCACTTCAAACGCGAGTTCTGCGTATGACAATGAACGCCAGGCATTCAATTCATCCGCCGTAACTTGCGGATAAGATTGCGGTAAATACAACCCGCCATCAGGCGCTAGACCTGCTAAGAGAATTTCTAGAAAGTTTTGTGCTGTGGCATGTCCACGTGTCGAGGCGTATTGCATAAGATATGAGCGAGTATTGAAAATATTAGCTGAATATTGTCTCTATTATGGTGCGTTTAGTCGAGCAAAATTTGCATCAATTATTGATCATGGCTTTGATAGGTTTTGTTTTGAAGTGAATTTCATCCCTTCTTGTAGTTCGCAGAGCTTGTCGAAGTGCGTACCCGTATTTAGCTGATCATCGCCGCGCATTTCGATATTTCGACAAGCTCAATATCCGCAGGCTCAATGAGCTATGAAGATTTGTCAAACAGATGAACATTTTTTGTAGGGGCTACCCTTGTGGTCGCCCGCTTTTGATATTGATTTAGGGCGACCAC
>JANYEL010000230.1 GCA_025363155.1 Moraxellaceae bacterium | reverse complement strand
TTAGCCAAAATGGAAATGGAAGCTCAGATTCGACGCTCTCTGGAAGCCAATGATTTCTTCCTTGAATACCAGCCTAAGTATTCTGCAGTGACGGGTGAAATGTGTGGTGCAGAAGCTTTGGTCAGATGGCAACATCCCACTTTGGGTCGTCTTGCCCCTGATCGCTTTATTTCGTTGGCAGAAGAAAGCCGATTGATTGTGCCTCTCGGGAACTGGATTATTGAGGAAGTGGCGACTCGGCTCGCCAGTTGGCGTGATCAGGGATTGGCAGTGGTGCCTGTCGCCGTCAATCTTTCAACTGTCCAGTTTGCAAATGGAGAATTGCCAGATTATATCGCGAGCACCTTGAAGCGCTATCAGCTCGATCCCAAACTATTCGATGTGGAAATTACTGAAAGTTTATTAATGGATGATCCTGATGCCGTTCGCATCCAACTGGAGCTTATTGATTCCATTGGCATCGGGATTGCGATTGATGATTTCGGTACAGGATATTCTTCTTTGAGTTATCTCAGGCGTTTACCAATAGATGTGCTTAAAATTGATCGCTGCTTTGTGCTTGATATTGAAAAGGATGATGGCAAGGCGCTGGTGCAAGCGATCATGGCGATGGCGAAGGCACTCGGATTGTCTGTGGTTGCTGAAGGTGTCGAAACCGAAAAGCAGTTACAAATTCTGAAGGGTGTAGATTGCGATTTTGTTCAAGGATACTTATATAGCAAACCATTAGCAGATCAAGAATTTGAAAAATTATTGAAACCGTTGGAACCTGTGCTCAAAACTGTCGGGTGATTCATACCCAGAGGCGTGGTTCTTTGAATGGAGAGCCAAGCTGTCGATTTGAAAAGCACTGTATTTTACGGTGCTTTTTTTGTGCTAATCGAGGCGTAAATATAATCAGAATGCTTAAATGACACACTTTGGCTCTGGAACTCTATTTTATTTGAGTTATGTTAGTGGCTGTTCAAAATGATTCACTTTAAGGAATAACTATGACTACTGTTCGCGCCTATGCCGCTCACGCTCCGAATGAACCTTTGCAGCCTTATGAATATGAAGCGGGTGAGCTGAAAGCCCATGAAGTCGAAGTCAAGGTTGAATATTGTGGTATTTGCCATTCGGATTTATCAGTCATTGATAATGAATGGGGTAGTACGGTTTATCCAGTGGTCGGTGGGCACGAGATCATTGGGAAAATCATCGCGCTCGGTTCTGAAGCGCGTGGTTTGTCGGTTGGGCAAACGGTTGGCATTGGTTGGACTGCGGAAAGCTGTCAGCATTGCAATCCGTGCATTAATGGCAAACAAAACCTCTGTGCCACTTCGACCGCGACTATTATCAAACATCATGGTGGTTTTGCTGAAACCGTCCGTGCCAGTTGGGAATGGGCGATTCCATTACCTGCCAATTTAGACCCTGCTAAAACAGGCCCAATGCTCTGTGGCGGCATCACAGTATTCGCGCCACTGTTGCAGCACAACACGCTACCGATTCACAAAGTCGGTGTGGTCGGGATCGGCGGTTTGGGTCACATGGCGATTAAGTTGTTTAAAGCATGGGGTTGTGAAGTCACTGCGTTTAGCTCTAATCCTGATAAAGTGGATGAGATCAAGGCAATGGGTGCGCATCACGTGATATCGAGCCGTGATAAAAGTGAATTATCTAAGATTAAAGGCACGTTGGATTTAATCGTCAGCACGGTGAATGTCCCGCTGGAGTGGAATAGCTATTTGTCTGCGCTTGCGCCTGAAGGAAAATTGCATGTGGTTGGTGCGGTCTTGGAACCAATTCCTGTGCCAGCGTTTAGCTTGATTGGTGGTGCTAAAAGCGTTTCGGGTTCGCCGACGGGTTCACCTTGGGCTTTGCGGACAATGCTGGATTTTGCAGCGCGTCATGGCATTGCGCCGCAAGTCGAAGAATACCCAATGTCAAAAATCAACGAAGCGATTGAACATCTGAAAAGTGGTAAAGCGCGTTATCGCGTGGTGCTAAAAGCAGATTTTTAGCTTTGTAAGATAACAATGAATAAAAAAACCAGAGCTGAAATTGCTCTGGTTTTTTATTGCCTCAAATCAATATTACCATTCGCCGCGACGATGACTAGACACCCAACGGAACATGCCTAAGATATTCAACGTATGCATCGATTCATAAGCGGTCCATGATTTGACTTCATCGCTAAATTTCACATTGCGATAGAGTTGATCCCACGATTGACCTTTACGAACCAAATCCAAAACTTGCTGATGTAGGTCAACGATATAGTCGCGCAGCGCTAACTGATCTTTCTTGGTGGCTGGGGTGTAGTGACCGATATCAATCACATCGACATCTTGCGCGAGTACCCAGTTCAGCGTGTCGATCCAACCTGGATAATAGAAGTCGAGGAAGTCGTTATACGGCAAAGTGTGGTTTTCGCAGACATCAGTACACTGCAAGGCTTTATATTTCGGAAACAGCACCATGATCATGCTGTCTGAATGGCTCGGTGCAACACGATGCAGCAACACCGTTTCACCACCGAGTTTGATCGTCATTTCTTTGTCGAAAACACGATCAGGAATCGCTGTTGGTATTTTTTCACCAACAATCGGTTCAATTGCACGTTCATTGGCAACAACAATGGCACCAGCTTTTTGCATGACTTGAGCACCGCTAATGTGATCGGCGTGACCATGGGTATACACCACATATTTCACACCCACATTAAAGCGTTTTTTGATTTCATCTTGCAGCCAGCCTGCGGTACAAGTCATTGCAGGATCAATGACTAGCGCACCTTCTGTAGTAATCAACACCAGACCGCTATGCACGGCAAGACCAGCGCCAGAGGTATGTCGATATAAATTGCCATTAATTTGCGTTAAGCCGCGTGGATTATTAGGGCATTCGCCGCCTGTAAAATCAGGCAGTACTTCGCGATTTGCATATTTAGATTGATCGACTGCAATGCCATCATCGCTCGCAGCACGTGCCGTACTGGTGAATGCGAGCGAGAGAGATGCGATGAGGATGAGGTGTTTGAAGAGTATTTTAGTTTTCATAGTGACCTCAATTTCGTGAGAATGATGTCACTTGATGATAGTAAGTTTTAAACGTAATACAAGTGGCGCTTACACTTACGCGACTAAGCGTTCAGGTGGAAAACAGCACATAAACGTCGAGCCTTTTCCACGGGTCGAGGTGATTTCTAAATAACCATCATGCTGCAACATCACGTGTTTAACGATGGCGAGTCCTAAACCCGTACCACCCGTATCACGACTGCGATCACTGTCGATGCGATAGAATCGTTCAGTCAAACGTGGCAAATGATGTGAGTCAATCCCTGGGCCATTATCCGTCACCGAGAAGCAGCTCATGTCACCATCATCAAACCAACGCACCGTAACGACACCTCCTTCTTTGGGCGTGTATTTAATCGCATTGGTTATCAGATTAGTAAAGGCGCTGGTCAGCTCTTGTTCGCCACCGCGCAGATTGCGGAAGCTTTCCATTTCTAAATGGAGCTCATGCTTAAATTCAGTATTGTAGGCTTGCGCATCATCGAAAATCTTATGCAGTAAATGTGGCATATCAATGACTTTGTGATGCGTTGGTTCGCTGTTGTTTTCAAGGCGAGAGAGTAGCAATAAATCATTCACAATATGCGTCATGCGTGTGGTTTGTTGGCGCATTTGCTCAAAGCCACGACGCCAGCGTGGATTCAAATCATCTTGGTCAATGAACGTTTCTAAGTAACCTGATAATACAGTGAGTGGCGTGCGCAATTCGTGTGAGACATTGTCGACAAAGTCTTTACGCATCATTTCTAATTTATGAACGCGGGTAACGTCATACGCAATTAACAGACGGTCATTTTTCCCGAAACGGGTGAGTTTACATTGAATGTAATGCGCCTCATTGACCCATGATGTGAGCTTAATTTCTTGGCTGTAGTTGCCTTGTTGGTAATAACGCACGAACTCGGGTGTACGGCAAAAGAACAAAATATTGCGTCCTTGGTCGCCTGATTTTAGCCCGAGTACTTTTTCTGCTGCAGGATTCCACCATTCAATTAAGGAATTGGCGTCAATCAATACCACAGCCTCTTCCATTGCAGCGACCGATTCTTGGGCACGACTAATGACGCCCATTAAGGTTTTACGTGAGCGATTTTCACTGCTTTGAATGCGGGTAATGTTGTACAGAATTGCGGCCCAAACGCCACTGAGTTCAGGCGGTTCTTCTTGCGGCGAACTTTCAACCCAACGAAACAAACGATAGAGCGAATAGAGCTGGTAAATGACAAATAAAAACAAGCCCAACAATAACGCAAACCAAGGCTTACCAAAAAATAAGCCGGCGAGCGGGCAAAACAACATCACGCCCAAGAGCCTTAATAGATCTTGGTAGATGAAGTGGAGTAAAGATGTTGAGGTTTTGGTCATCGTTTTATTTTAGCCGATCTGAGGGTGGCTTGTGGACCATTATTAACGAAATGAACGAATTATAACGCGCTGACCTGAGCCTCAATCCGTGTCGAGAAGCGATAACCCGTACCACGAACGGTTTGAATAAAGCGATCAAAACCATGCGGCTCGAGTACTTTGCGCAAGCGACGGATATGCACGTCAATCGTGCGATCTTCGACGTAGACATTACCGCCCCAGACTTGATCAAGCATCTGGGTACGCGTGTAAGCACGTTCAGGATGGGTCATAAAGAACGCGAGGAGGCGATATTCAGTTGGGCCCATTTCGACGGTGTGCGTACCAACACTAATGCGTTGGCTAACAGGATCGAGCGTTAGTCCTTCAGCGTTAATCGCGCGTTCCGCATTCAGTGCGCTGGCACGGCGTAGAACGGCTTTGATCCGCGAAACCAATTCCCGAGTTGAGAACGGTTTAGTCATGTAATCGTCGGCACCCGCATCGAGGCCTTGGACTTTATTATCTTCTTCGCCACGTGCGGTGAGCATAATCACAGGGATTTCAGAGAGTGATTCGTCTTTTTTCAGACGGCGACAGAGTTCAATGCCACTCATGTTGCCGGGCATCATCCAGTCGAGCAAGATGAGCGCAGGACGCTGATCGACAATCATTGCGTGCGCTGTACGCGCATCTTCTGCTTCGATGCAGTCAAAACCAGCGAGGTCGAGCGCGGTGTGAATCATTTCACGGATCGGCGCTTCGTCGTCTACGATCAAAATACGGTCTGTCATGGTCATCTGATCCATTAAGGCAATACATGAGATAATCAATTAGACTATGAATGAAATCATGTATGCGTGTTCTAGTTGTTATGAGTTGAGGCGATGATTCTGTGTGGGAATAATCACGTCATACTAATAATGACAGTAATATTACATCGGGTATTGTGACGTTTTGATTACAACAGGCCGTTTGTGTTGTGTTTTGGAAAAGATAAATCCAACAAAAGTTGCTTTTGGCGATTTATGCCAATGACGGCGTTAAATGGTAATGCTAATGTAATGATCGTTTTTAATGTCTAGCATTGCGGCTGTTGTCTTTGTAATATGCTTGCTTTGCTATATTCTATTAAGAATTTTTTACGGCATATGCCGACTATGTGGACTCTATTATGGCTATTCCTGTCGTTCAACTCCCATTACTTAATTTATCAACTCATCCATTTGACCTGTTGTTAGCAGGAATTGGTGTGCGGATGATGCAGTTGGCGCGTACTAATAAGCCATTTCAAGCGCTGCTTGTCGATCGTAATTTTGTCATGCAAATTGCATCATTAGACGGCATTGCCCGTAATTTTACCATTGCCAATGGTCAAGTCACCATGGCGAGTGGTCATGCTGCAAAAGCGGATTTCACCTTGCATTTTCGCGATGGTAATCAAGCAATTAAGATTCTGACTCAAGGTAAGCCAGCGGCATTTATGGTCGGCATGCAAGACGGTTCAGTACAAATGGAAGGTGATTTCAGTTTGCTGATGTGGTTTAACCAAGCCTCAAAAATGATCGTGCCAAAGATTCCAAAACCTGTATTAGATAAAGCTAAACCTGTGATTGCACATGCAAAAAAATTGCATTCACGCATTCGTCGTCGTACTTAATCATTTCAATACTTTGCTTTGAGATGATTCGAGATATAGTCGCTTAGAAAATAGGAATACATTATGTTGCGCAATGATTGGTCCCGCGAAGAAATCGCGTCATTATTTAACTTGCCGTTTAATGATTTGATGTTTCAGGCGCAAACCGTCCATCGTCAGAACTTTGATGCTAATGCCATTCAAGTCAGTACGTTACTGTCGATCAAAACAGGTAATTGCCCAGAAGATTGCAGCTATTGCTCACAGTCTGTGCATAACCAAACTGCACTGACACCAGAAAAGAAAATTGCGATTGAAAAAGTCATCGAAGCGGCAAAAGCTGCACGTGATTCTGGTGCATCACGTTTCTGTATGGGTGCTGCTTGGCGTAATCCGAACGAACGCGATATGCCGTATGTACTCGATTTGGTGAAAGAAGTGAAGTCGATGGGTTTAGAAACCTGTATGACTTTGGGGATGTTGACCTCGAATCAAGCGGAACGTTTGGCGGATGCGGGATTGGATTATTACAACCATAATCTCGATACATCACGCGAGCACTACGCGCACATTATCCGTACCCGTACCTTTGATGATCGCTTAGATACGTTGGCACATGTTCGCGCATCAGGCATGAAAGTCTGTAGTGGCGGTATTGTGGGTTTGGGTGAAACGCGTAATGATCGCGTGGGTCTGCTGCATGAGCTGGCGACTTTGCCGATTCATCCAGAATCAGTTCCGCTAAACTTGTTGGTTGCAGTTGCAGGCACGCCATTGGGCGATACGCCGCAACTTCCAATCCTTGAGTGGATCAAAACCATTGCTGTTGCACGTATCATCATGCCGCAAAGCTATGTGCGTTTGTCAGCTGGTCGTGAAGGTTTAAGCGACTCTGAACAAGCGATGGCATTCTTGGCGGGTGCAAACTCAATATTCTACGGTGAAAAATTGCTAACAACTCCAAATGCAGATTCTTCACGTGATGATCGTTTGTTTGAAACTTTGGGCTTACATCGTGAAGCGCCGCGTCCAAATGTAAAACTCACTGCAAAAGATGCAATGAGTGCTTAATTTCTCACGAATCATTGCAAAAAGCCTCCTGAGTTAAGGGGGCTTTTTGTTGAGGATTAAGTTAAATTACATTATTCAGTTCTTTCAATTGTCTCGTCTATTTTTATTAATAAAGACAAGCGAAATCAGGATTAAGTTCATATATGACATTAGCTGCCTTCAATCTTTCTGGGCAACTCTCAGCATTACAAGCGCAGTCTTTGAAACGAACTCCGCGTGCGTTGTCGCATGGTGTGACGCCAACAGTTTGGCGTGGCGGAAAAGAGTATTTGAATTTTTCTAGTAATGATTATTTAGGTCTAGCTAGTCATTATGCGCTGCGTGATGCGGTGTCCGAGACGCTGAATCAACACGGGATTGGGGCTGGCGCAGCGCATTTAATTACGGGTCATACTGATCTGCACGAGCGATTAGAACAGCGGTTGGCGCAAGTCAGTGGTTATCCACGTGCATTGCTGTTTTCGACAGGTTACATGGCGAATATCGGCGTGCTGGACGCATTACTTACTCCTAAAAGTACCCTTTACCAAGACAAGCTCAATCATGCCTCCATGATCGATGGCGCAAGGCTTTCAGGAGCAATCCATCGCCGTTATCCCCATCAAGATTTAGCCACAATGGAGCGTTGGCTTGAGACAGATCAATCCGAGTTAAAGCTGATTGCGACCGATCAGGTATTTAGCATGGATGGTACGGAAGCCAATCTTCCTGAACTGCGTTTACTTGCTGAGCAATACCAAGCCGCACTCATGATTGATGATGCGCATGGTTTTGGTGTGCGTGCTGAACCATTGCCTAAAGTTGATGTGTATATGGCGACGTTGGGTAAAGCGATCGGAACATTTGGTGCGTTTGTGGCGGGTTCAGATGAGTTGATTGAGTTTCTGCAAAGTCGGGCACGGACGTTTTGTTTTACTACAGCAACACCACCGATTTTAGCTGCGGCAACGCTTGCGGCATTGGATGTGATTGAGACTGAAATTTGGCGTCGTGAGCGTTTGGCTGCGCATGTTATCCGATTGCGTGCAGCGTTATTGGAACAAGGCTGGCAGTTGACAGATAGCCAAACGGCGATTCAACCAATAATTATCGGCTCAGCAGAAAAGACGTTGGCATTATCTAAACAGTTAGAGGAGCAGGGGATTCTGGCAGTGGCGATTCGCCCACCGACGGTGCCTGTGGGAACAAGTCGGCTACGGGTGACGCTGAGTGCGGCGCATTCGGATGACGATGTTGGGCGGTTGATTGAGGTGTTTGGAAAACTCAATTTGGATTAAGATGAAATAAGTCATTAGACGTATCAATAATTCCAAATATCAAAAAAGCCGCAAACTTATAAGTAGCGGCTTTTTTACTTCAATCTAAAAGCACCATCCTTGAGATGCTTTTGACAAACTAAACTAAATCACTCATCTTTCGATGGACACTCATAAGTCGCTGGATCTTGGAGACAACGGATCTTCTTCAAAATACCAATCATTTTCTTATTATAAATGCCCTCTCGCGTTAAGCTCATGCGTGCTTCACGGATGATTCTGATATTCCCTTGAGCCGCAAGGGGAGGAAGGGTTGCCCAATATTTTGCATCAATACTCTTTTCAATTTTATTCATGGCTCCCATTTGGCGACTTAGCTGCCCAACAAACCATGTGCGACTTGACTGACCATAGCCCTCTGGAAACTTATCAGGATGCGTCAAAACCACTAAGGTTGTTAAGGCAAGTGGGAATTTCCAGATGACGCCTTGAGTACCCATCCCTTTGTATAACTCCATGGGCTTAAAAGCCACGGGGGGGACAATGATCATATCAACTTGACCACTATTAAACTTCGCACCCACTTCACTCAGTTCCATTGGGACTGCTTTACCACCAAATTTTTCAACCACGATTTCTTGAACTTTATCGTAAGATAGTGTACCTGTACGAATTTTTGCGAGATCATCAATCGAATTATTTTTCCGATCTCTGACCATTAGATAAGCAAAACCGAGGCTCGTTACACCGACAACTTCCGTATCTTTTACCTTCATATCAAGAGCTAACTTTGGGTTTCCAGCCAATGCAAGAATCGTTTTGCTTTGTTCAGTAGTCATGATTCCCTGCACCGCTGAGATTGTTCCAACAAAATCATTAATTAAGCGTGCTCGGATTCCCGTAATTGCAGTGCCATCACATTTACCAGATTTAAAATCATTGGTCGCAAGTTTCTCATCTGCATAGGGCTTTAATTTGATATCGCCGCCCCATTGTTTGGCCGCAACGGCATAATCTTGCATCAAGGAGTAATTATCGCCTTGGGAGCCGAGCGGATCAAAGACACAGATTGTTTGTGCATAAGAGGAGGAGGCTAAAGCGGTTAAGGTTGCCGCAACAATTAATTTCCCTTTTGAATTCATTGATTCTATTTCCCTATAGGTTACCGAGCTATTCCGTGCACTCATCCAGCGTAACACTAGCGAGAGTGATATGAATAGCATAAATAATAGACTTAATCACATCTTTTATTTGCTTTTCAGCGCAATTTTTAGCAAATCCAACCTATAAAAATGCCGGTAACAATTAAATAAAAAGCCGCAGACGTTGATAGTCGCGGCTTAGTTTCTATTAAAAAAGTAAAATCACTCTTCGGTTAATGGACATTCATAGCTGCTTGGATCTTGGCGGCAACGGATTTTCTTGAGAATACCGATCATTTTTTTATTATAAATGCCTTCTTTGGTTAAGCTAATGCGCGCAGCACGCAGAATCTTGACATAGCCTGGTGCAATGTTTGGAGCGATCACATCCCAATAACGTGGTTCGATGCTTTTTTCGATTTTATTGACGTTTGCCATTTGACGATCTAGTTGGCTCACAAACCAAGTTCTACTTTTCTGACCATAGCCATCTGGAAACTTATCAGGATGAACCATCACCACATAGGTCGTCAGTGCAACAGGAAATCTGAAAATTGCACCCTGTGTACCAACGCCTTTGT
Organism: Moraxellaceae bacterium; assembly: GCA_025363155.1. GTDB lineage: Bacteria > Pseudomonadota > Gammaproteobacteria > Pseudomonadales > Moraxellaceae > Aquirhabdus. The sequence goes on along the minus strand of JANYEL010000230.1, from coordinate 14,726 downwards.
TAATCTCTAGGGGTTTAAACGCGACAGCAGGCAAAATAATGGCACCGACTTTTCCACTATTGAACGCCGATCCAATTTCATTGAGTTCGAACGGAAGAGACGCTCCACCAAATTTCTCGATACAAATGGCTTGAACCTTATCAAACGACAATGTTCCGAATTTAACGGTTTGTAATTTCGGAATCGTATTAATCGCGCGATCTTTTACCATAATATAAGCAAAACCAAGTGTCGTTACGCCAGCAACCTCGGTATCGCCGTTCCGCAGATCAGAGGCCAGCTTCGGGTTTCCGACAAGAGCCATCGCTGTTTTGGTTTGCTCATTGGTGAGCACCCCGACTGGAGATGAAATTGTTCCGACAAAATCATTCAGTGGACGTGCTCGAATTCCCGTGATCGCAGTGCCATCACATTTGCCTGATTTAAAATCGGCTGTCGCAAGCTTTTCATCTGGATAGGGCTTTAAGGTAATGTCCCCGCCCCATTGTTTGGCGGCAACCGCATAATCCTTCATCAAAGAAAAATTATCGCCTTGTGAACCTAACGGATCAAACACGCAGATTGTTTGTGCATAAGAGGATGAGGCGATTACGGTTAATGTTGCTGCTGCTAACATTTTTATTTTGGTATTCATATATATCCTTATATAGCGGAGGCATTCCGCTCCTTTTTTAAAGCCGAGAACTGATCCGGTTCTCGGCTTTTCATATTAAGACATATCTGCCCGAATCATTTCAACTGCTTTTTCAGCAATCATAATCGTCGGCGCATTGGTGTTGCCATTGACTACGGTTGGCATGATCGACGCATCGACCACGCGTAAACCTTGAATGCCATAAACTTTGAGCGTTGGATCAACAACTGCCATGTCATCGACACCCATTTTACAGCTACCGACTGGATGGTAAACCGTATCCACTCGGGCGCGCAGAATAGCGCGAATGTCATCATCAGTTTGCACATTAGCGGTAAATAAATCTTTGCTAATCGTGTCTTTAAAGGCTTCAGCATCCATGAGTTTCTTGGTGATCTTAAAACCATCCACCAAATCTTCCACATCGGCAGGATCGCCAAGAAAGTTTGGATCAATCAGCAGCGTATCATCCATGGTGGGACCGCTGAGTTTAACCGTGCCACGGCTACGTGGGTTGAGCAGGCAAACATGACAAGAAATACCATGTCCCATGTGCATGGTGCGCGCATGGTTGTCGACGAGAGCAATGACAAAATGCAACTGTAGGTTCGGCGTGGAGAGGCTTGGTTTAGACTTCAAAAATCCGCCACATTCAGCGAAATTACTTGAAATCATTCCTCTACGGTTTTTACGGTATTGCCGAATCTGACCGAGCAGACGGAAAGAACCACCGACGGATACTCCGAAACTATCCTGACTATTCTTAGACTGATAGCCGAAGACAAAATCTGGATGATCGTGTAGATTTTTACCTACACCTGGCAAATGATGAACCACGGCAATACCTTGTGCTTCAAGTTCGGCACGATCACCAATGCCTGACACCATCAGTAATTGTGGGGATTGAAATGCACCCGCAGAAACAATCACTTCACGCTTAGCGCGGATGGTTTTCTTGATGCCATTTTGCTTAAATTCGACGCCGACCGCCCGACCATTTTCAAAAATAATCCGTTGTGCCAGCGCATTGATTTCAACGTGAAGATTAGAGCGGTTATCCATATGCGGAAATAAATAACCTTTGGCCGCACTCCAACGCTCGCCATTTTTTTGGGTGACTTGATAAACCCCTAATCCTTCTTGCTCCGCGCCATTAAAGTCGTCATTGAGCGGGTAGCCGACTTCACGTGCAGCGGCGAGATAAGTTTGTTGTAGTGGATTGTCCGTTTGTAGTTCGCTGACGTTGAGCGGGCCGCCTTGACCGTGAAACTCATTATGAATACGTTCGTTATTTTCAGCTTTTTTAAAGTAAGGTAAAACTTCGTTATAAGACCAGCCTGTGTTGCCCAGAGCAGCCCAATCATCGTAATCTTTACGGTTGCCGCGAATATACGCCATCGCATTGGTCGCCGACGAACCGCCTAAACATTTACCACGCGGTTGATAGCCTTTGCGACCATTCAACCCTGCTTGGGGGACGGTTTCGAGTGCCCAGTTATTTATTTTGGTCGGCATAATGACGACCGCGCCGACTGGCGTATTGATCATCCAACTATTGCCACCACCACCCGCTTCAAGGAGGCATAAAGATAGATTTGGATATTCCGTAAGACGTCCAGCAAGGACGCTGCCTGCAGAGCCACCGCCAATCACGATGTAGTCAAATTCGGTCATATTGTTCGTGTCGGCGTTTGTCATATTGGCTCTATCCTTAGAGTTGAGTTATGAGTAGTGGATAATGATGAATTATGCCAAAAAATTGATGAAAACAAGCATTTATTTTAAGCTCATTTTTATAGGTAAAGCTAATCGCGATGCAAGACAAAAAAGAACGGTTGATCCATACCTTTTAAATCCATTAAGCCGAGAAGGGTATTTTCATCGACTTTGCGGAACACATCGTTGATTGGTAAACCGTTGTAAATCATTGTGGCCGACACTTTGCCGCGAAATTCAGTCATGCGCATTCTGGCTTTAAAGTCTTTGGTTTTGATCGTCGGAATCAGAAGTGAGAAACAGCGACCCGCAAAAGCAGATTTTGGTGGCTCAAAGTTGGCAGTGAGCAGTGACAGCGGAATCCGTTCAGGATTGATCTTGACGAGTTTGTTGCCCTGTTTAAACAACATCGGATCAACTTCATTCGGGCTGTGGAACTCTTTGCCATACCAGCCGTAGGCTTCCAAAATCCCATCCATCCGATGATGAGTTGGAAAGCCCGCACCATGCCAGCGACCCAACATCAAATCGAGATTCACGATATCCAGCGTGTCAAATAGTGCCAAGGCTTCAGCCGTGGTGGCGCTGCCTCGTTTGATTGTGTCTACAAATGTGCTCATATGAATGCCTTGTGGGTTCAATCGGTGTTAATTCAGATGAAACATAGAGCAACAGACGTCATTGATCCATTGCGAGAAGACTCATTACAAGGTGGCACATTTGCCAATTTAGGCATAAGTTTTACTGATGATGGACAGTACTGGATGCCACTGTGCTTGCATGGCTTGATAGAGTTTTTGGTTGTGATCAAAAATACTCAATCCATGGGTGGCGAGTTGTGGATATGCGCTGCGCTCAGTAATCCATGAAATGGGTTCGTGTCCGAGAAGGGTGAAGAACTCTTGCAATTGCTTGTTGGTCGATGATTGCGCGCGCACACGATTGGCGAGTAAATGGACTTGAACTTTGCCTTTGCGCACACGTTTGATGTCATCAATATTTTTTAAAAAACGCTGGGTACTATCAATATCAAAGAACGACGGTTGAATCGGGGTAATGATTGCATGACTTTCAGCAATCAATTGTTCTGCGTGGTCACCATTCAATGCGCCTGGTGCATCAATAATCAACCATTCGGTTTTCTTTGGCACTTCACCAATGCTTTTTTCATTACGCCAATCAAGGCTAATAATAGGGTGCGCGCTTTCTGGACGACGTCTGAGCCATTGCAAAGATGATTTTTGTGGATCGGCATCAGCCAAAGCGACTTTCTCACCGCGATGTGCGAGTGCTGCGGCAATTGTGATTGCGGTCATGGTTTTGCCGCAGCCGCCTTTTTGATTGGCAATTAAAATGGTTTTCATTTGGATGTCCGTTTCTAGATTCTGCTTGCGAGAATAGCAAAGTTTGCTGTCAAATTAATGATAGTTTTGTCGTTTCGGTGGAGATAATGAGTAATGTATTTTTCAACGCTTTTGCTTTGAAGTCTTCCCCCTCAGGGGAAGGAGATAGGCATAAAGCTCTTTTTAATTGTGCTTGTTATACATAGCTATAAAAAAAGGACACGCTATGCATGTCCTTTTTTGAATCTGAACTTAATCGTTTGATTAATCCAAATAGTAAGTTGCCAACGGCGGGAAACCATTGAATTCTACTGAAGAGTAAGAGTTCGTATACGCACCAGTGGTCAACCAGTAGATCTTGTCACCAACTGCCAAGTTGAGGGGCAATTGATAATCGACGTTTTCATACATGATGTCGGTTGAGTCACAAGTAGGACCAGCAAGAACAACGCCGCCTTCTTTCTCTTTGTCTTCCATTTTTGGTGTGTAGATCGGATATTTGATCGACTCGCCGAGTGTTTCAATCAGACCTTGGAAGAGACCTACATCGAGATACACCCAACGTTTCAAATCGGTACGTGATTTGCGTGAAATCAAAACCACTTCAGAAACGAGTACACCTGATTCACCAACGAGTGAACGACCTGGTTCCAAAATAATTTCTGGAACGTCATCACCGTGGTCATCATGCAAGTAACGCGCGATTTCTTCTGCGTAGGTTTGAATCGGATTCACTTCAGAAATGTAGTTCGCTGGGAAACCGCCACCCATGTTGATCATTTTCAACGTGACGTTTTCTTCGTACTTCATCCAGTCAAACATGTATTTAACTTTAGATAAAGCCGCATCCCAAACCGCGATGTCTTTTTGCTGGCTACCAACGTGGAATGAAATCCCGTAAGGAATCAAACCGAGCAGTTTTGCTTGTACCAACAAATCGAGCGCCATATCTGGGTGGCAACCGAATTTACGTGACAGTGGCCATTCAGCAGTTTCACCGCCTTCAACCAAGATACGAACGAAAATTTTCGAGCCCGGTGCGTTTTCAGCAATGCTTTGTAGATCGTTTTTTGAATCGGTCACAAACAAACGAACGCCTTGTTCGTAGGCATATTTCACATGCGCAGCTTTCTTGATGGTGTTGCCATAAGAAATGCGGTCTGGTGTGACGCCACATTCGAGCACGCGATTCAATTCAAAAATCGACGCGATGTCAAAACTTGAACCGAGTTCATTTAACAGCTTAACCACAGGCGCGCCTGGATTTGCTTTTAACGCATAATGCACTTTGGCATTTGGAAAACATGTGGTCAGTTCTTTATATTTCTGACGAATGATTTCCAAGTCGACCACCAGAAACGGCGTTTCTTTGCCTTGGGAAAACTCTTGAATTTTGGTCCACTCTGCTGGGGAGCAATAGTTATTCAGGTTCATGGTGGGTCAACTCGATAATGAAAACAAAATGGAAAAATCGTCCTGAGGATTGCTCAGTAACACCACTTTTGCGCCACGTTTGTCATGATGTAAATGACGGCGTTTTGCAGGTCTTTTTAAGTTCGCCAAAGATATAGCCATAGGCGATGAGATTCAAGCATATCTGTATGTCAAATTGATAAAAAGCCGACAAACTCAAAGATTATTTACATTGTTATCGCAGATTATCGAATCCACTGAGTTTGTCTACTGATTTTGCCTTTTATAATGATTCTGGCGCAGCGAGTAATCGAGACTCTAAATTAGCTGCTTCCAGTTGTTCTTGACTATCCAAAGTTAACTTCAGGTCGAGCACTAAGCCGTTTTCCAGACTATATACCCAGCCGTGAACTTGCACCGCTTGACCCCGTGCCCAAGCATCTTCAACAATGGTGGTTTGGCCAATATTTAATACCTGCTCACGGACGTTAAGCTCGCATAAGCGTTCTTCGCGCTTATTTTCTGGGAGTTCAGCCAGTACATCAGCATATTTGCGCGCCGTATCCTGAATATGTTGCAGCCAGTTGTCGATTAACCCTAAGCGTTTATTGCGAAGCGCAGCCTGAATACCGCCACAGCCATAATGACCGACGACGATAATATGCTCAACTTTCAGCACATCCACCGCAAACTGCAAGACGGATAAACAGTTAAAGTCGGTGCAGATCACCTGATTGGCAACATTTCGGTGAACAAACATTTCACCCGGTGCGAGTCCCACTAGTTCGGTGGCGGGTACACGACTATCCGAACATCCAATCCAAAGATATTTGGGTGCTTGTTGCCCGACTAGACGACTAAAAAATTCAGGATCGCGGGCTACAGTTGCAGAGGCCCACGCACGGTTACTTTGGATTAAGTGATCTAGAGACATAACGATTAAAGCTCAAATTGTGGATTAAACGAAATGGGTTGAAGCACTATTATATAGTTGCATGAAGATTCGACTATTGATCAATATTTTTGCTTGCTGAATCCGAAACTGAGGTTTCAGTGCCAATAGATTGATATTTCGCAAGATCATCTTGATGCAAAGTCTCAACTAAACGAATTAACTTACGTTCACTATACATCGCAGCATAAATTTGAAAAATAAACGCCGCCAATAGTGCAATGAATCCCCAGAATATCAAACTTCCCAGCGCCGCTAATTGCAAAATTTCATTGGTCGGCATTTTTCCAATTTCTACCTGACCTGCGAGCATTGCTGGGTTGAGATACAGTGGTTTTTGTTGATAGAGCCAGAAACAAGCCATTGCTAATAATACCCATAGCAGCCACCCGACCATATTCCACGCGCGAATTTGACGTAAACGACTCTTAATATACGCCTCGCGTTTATGAGCCGCTTGCGCAGCTTTTTCATCAATGGTGATAGTGGTTGGGTCAGTCAACATGGCGAATCATCCTTGGCAATGGCGAACAGTATCTGGCTCATCTTCAAGCTAAAATATTGAACCAAAATTCATGTGTCAATTTAATGACTATTTAGGTATAAAAATGTGCAAAAAACCACATTTTGAGTTTTTTACACACCCTCGAGATTAACGTACGCGGACTTTCTCGCGCTCACGTTTAACCAGTTTGTCTTTAATCCGCTGACGTTTCAATGGAGAAAGGTAATCGACAAACAACTTACCATTTAAATGATCCATTTCATGTTGAATACACACTGCCAGTAAACCATCCGCTTCGAGACTAATCGACTGACCTGTAAGGTCTAGCGCGTCAATGCGCACGCGAGCAGGGCGTTCAACTTTGTCGTAAATTTCTGGAACCGATAAACATCCTTCTTCATAGGGTGCAGTTTCGCTGCCCAGTGGCGTTACTTTTGGATTAATAAACACCAATGGTTGGCTTTTATCTTCAGAAATATCCATGACAATCAATTCAATATGACGATCAACTTGGCTAGCAGCCAGACCTACACCTGGTGCAGCATACATCGTCTCCAACATATTGCTGGCGAGCGTGCGAATGTCGTCGGTAATCTTCTCCACGGGCTTGGCGCGCGTGCGAAGTCTTGGGTCTGGAAAACTTAAAATAGGAAGTAGTGCCATGATGTGGTGATATTCCTCTTGGTGCACTGATCGTAAACAATAATGTGCTTTAAATAATGACTTATTTTACCGCTTATCAGAGGTGGATGAAACGCGATTTCGTATGAATTATGGGTTCATTCCACATCAATACTCTGCTTTTATACGCAAAGTCAGCTATGAATCAAAAAATTGATGCATTGATCTGCAATTAACGCGCTGTAGATACTAGACTTAAGAACGATAAACGCTTATTGTAAATGCCAACAGGGGACAGACAGGCACGATAAGAAGCCTGGACGTGTGATCCATTATATTAGGGAAAATGATAATGAGCGTGTCTATGTCTAAATACATGCAGAATAGTTTACCAAATTCACAAATCGTTTCAGACCCATTGACGTCTCTAAGCGAGCAAACCATGAATAACAAAAATCGTATGACCACCCTCGTATTAGCGGTGGCTCTCGGTCTTAGCATGCCGATGTTAGCATCAGCAAAAAACAATCCAATGCCTTCAGTCCGTGCCGATGCCCCAAATACGTATATCGTTAAGAAAGGCGATACGTTGTGGGATATTTCAGGAAAATTCCTTAAAGACCCATGGCGTTGGAAAGACATCTGGGCTGTCAATCAACAAATTAAAAACCCACATTGGATTTACCCAGGCGATCATTTGATCCTGTGTAATATCAAAGGCCGTACTGTTGTTGGTGTCGATCAAGGTGATGGTTGCGTCGGCGTAGAGCGTCGTATGGGCGGCAGTGTGACCGATCTCAATACGTTGAGACTACAACCACAAATTCATGTTGGGGCGCTTGATGTTGCTGTGCCTGCGGTACCTTTGAATGATATCAAAGCGTGGTTGATCGATGGTACAGTTGTAGATTCAAGTACATTGAAAAAAGCACCTCATGTTCTCGCTGGGCCTGATCGTCATGTGCTTGCGGCGGCTGGTGATGCAGTCTATGTACGTGGTGGTCTCTTAGTCGTTGGTGATAGTTATGGTGTTTATCGCGCAGGCGATGCATATGTGGATCCTGAAACTAAAGAAGTTTTGGGTTATGAAGCACGCCTCATTGCGCGTGGTACTGCGACTGCTATTGATAAAGATGTTTCCACACTTGAGTTGACTGAAAGCTTGCAGCAAGAAGTGCGTGAAGGCGATAAAATCATTTCTGAAGAAGTGAATAACTACCCAGGCATTTTTTATCCAACCAACTCTGAGAATGTTAAACCGGGTCGTTTGCTCCGTGTATTAGATGGAATTGACAGTGCATCAGTCAACAGCACGATTGCAATCAATCGTGGCGCCCGTGACAACGTACAAGCAGGACAAGTCTTTGCGATTTATCGTCGCGGTGCACTTGTACAAGATCGCCAAGATGGCCAAATGGTTCGTTTACCAAGTGAACGTGCTGGCTTAGCAATGGTATTCCGTACTTTTGATAAGTTGAGCTATGCAATTGTTCTTGAAGCAAAAGGCGCGATTAAAACGGGTGACGAACTGCGTCCACCTGTTACAAGTGGCGAATAAGCTAAATCAAAAACAGACCTAAATCGCAACGCGATATGAGTATGAAATGACGCTGGCATTATTTACTGATGATTTTGAATATGATGGATCGGTAGGTAATGTTGGCAACGCTGAAATAAATCACAGCAACATCTCAATACTCTCATCCTTCAATATCACTAAATCCTCCTCCCAAGGCTGGCTCAATGAGCTGGCCTTGTGGCATTTGGTCAACCATTCAATCGTGACTTGGCGCGGATTGATTCGCCATTTCGGCACTGCTGAGCGTGCGATACAGACTTCTGCGGCCGACTGGAAACCGCTTGGGTTACATGCGAGCCATATCAAACGGTTGAATGATTGGCATGTACAAGGCAAAGAATATCAGCGTTTTGAGCAAACCATTGCAGCGATGCAACGTGGTGAATTTCATGTGCTCTATGAGAAAATGCCTGAATACCCCTCTTTATTAAGTAAAATCACAGATCCCCCGCCCTTTCTCTTTTATCGTGGCAATGTTCAATGCTTGCACCAACCGCAACTGGCGATGGTGGGTACGCGTAAGCCTTCACCAAGTGCACGTAAAACTGCATTTGAGTTCGCGCGTCAACTCGCTCAGTCAGGCATTTGGATCAGCAGTGGTTTGGCGCAGGGCATTGATGCGGACTGTCATCGTGGCGCGCTGGCTGCGGGTGGTGGGCGAACGATTGCTGTGTTGGGTACAGGCATTGATATGTGTTATCCATCAGCACATCAATCGTTGTACGATCAGATCGTTGCTGAAGGTGGCTTGGTTCTGACAGAGTTCCTCCCAAAAACTGAACCGCTTGCACATCATTTTCCGAGACGGAATCGTATCGTGAGTGGTATGTCGGTCGGCGTGTTAGTGGTGGAAGCGGCACTGAAAAGTGGTTCGTTGATTACTGCACGATTGGCAGCTGAACAGGGTCGTGATGTATTGGTGATTCCTGGGCATATTTCGAATGAGCAAGTGGCTGGGTGCCATCAGTTGATTCGTGAAGGTGCACGGTTAGTCACCAGTGTCGAAGATATTTTAGAAGATCTGAATCTGTCGCGTAATCCATTACTTTCCTCTGAATTTTCGGCAAACAACAATGAGGTAAATCAATCGGTGTCGTCAGCTACGCCGATAGAGCCTCATTTGCAGCCATTGATGGTGCATTTGGATTGGACTGGGCAGAGTGTGGATACGTTGGTGGAGAGTAGTGGGATTGATGTGGCGACGGTGTCAGGACTGTTGATGGAGCTTGAACTGTCAGGGTTGGTGACGCAGGTGAGTGGCTTATATCAGCGGTGTCGAGTATGACAATGATTAACGAGAAGTTAGATTTGGCTGTTGCAGCACTGCGAGATGGTCAAGTCATTGCTTATCCAACGGAAGCGGTTTGGGGCTTAGGTTGTGATCCGTGGAATGAGCAGGCAGTTTTAAATATATTGCAATTAAAGCAGCGACCTATTGAAAAAGGGGTCATTTTAATCGCGGCGGATATTGAGCAAGTTGAGCCATTTTTGCAGTCATTAACGATTGAACAAAGACAACAAGTCATTGCGAGTTGGTTGGATGCGTCCGCGCCAGCGACGACATGGCTCGTGCCGCTCACTGCTGATATTCCTAAGTGGATTTCAGGTGAGCATCCGCAAGTTGCAGTTCGTGTGACGAAGCATCATCAAACGCAAGCGTTGTGCCGTGCATTTGGGCGACCGATTGTTTCGACGAGTGCGAATCCGAGTGGGGAGCCTTCTGCAATAGATTCAGGTATGGTACGCGCTTATTTTGATGGTCAAGTTTTTGTTTTTGATGGTGCGACGGGCGGGGCGACCCAGCCGAGTGTGATTCGAGATGTGGGGACGGGGACAGTGTTGCGCGGCTGAGTGATATTCAAATCTCCAATTAAAATAATTACAGACTGATAAGAGTATAAATTTATGAGTATTAAGAGAGTTGGGCATAGATATCGTGATGCGGAAAGCGGTAAGACGATTGATGTTTGGTTCCCTTTATCTAATACGAAAAAGAAAAGAGCTTGTTTGGCAGAAAAATTGGGACTCATCATCAGTGATTTTGTTGAGATAACTATCGAATCGTTAAGTGATGCGCCCGTTTCAACCGAAGATATTTACCTTCGTTTGCATCTCTTGTCCGAATGCGCGGTAAAGCCAAATGAAGTTAATCTCGATGGTGTATTTAGCTTGTTGCCGAATATTGCTTGGACGTCAGCTGGCCCTGTATTTCCTGCACAAGTAGAGCTGCTCCGCGAATTGGTGGCGGCTGAATTTCATCATCTAACTGTGCCTTCAATCGATAAATTCCCCAGAATGACTGATTATGTTATTCCGAGTAATGTGCGAATTGCAGATGCTGATCGAGTTCGATTAGGTGCGCACCTTGCATCTGGAACGACTGTGATGCACGAAGGTTTTGTGAATTTTAACGCCGGAACTCTCGGCGAATCGATGGTTGAAGGACGTATTACTCCAGGTGTGGTGGTCGGCAAAAACTCAGATATTGGCGCAGGGGCATCAATTATGGGGACGCTGTCTGGTGGTGGAAAACAAAAGAATCAGATCGGGGAGCGGAGTTTACTGGGTGCCAATGCTGGTGTTGGGATTTCATTGGGTGATGAATGTATTGTTGAGGCAGGACTTTATGTGACGGCAGGAACGAAAGTCAAAATGCCTGATGGTCAAGTTGTTGCGGCGAAAGAGTTGTCAGGGAAGTCTGGATTATTGTTCCGTAGGAATAGTCAATCGGGCGCGGTTGAAGTTCTTCCTACTAACTCGTCGCGTTGGGGTGGTTTGAATAGTTCATTGCATAGTAATGATTAGTTAAATTTTTCCTTAAAGAATGTTTTTTAACATCCAATGTCTGTTGTTAATTTGAAATGAGGGCAACCACAAGGGTTTGCCCCTACATTTCAAAGATCAACTCAGCCCATCCAGCAGTTTTCTAAAATCCTCAGCAATGCTTCTAGTCGCTTCAAAAGCTGCTTGGTTGATCATCGCCATGCTGACAAAGCCATGTCCTTGACCTTCGACACGATAAGCAACGCAATCTGAACCAGCTTCACGCATTTTGATGGCATAGGTTTCGCCTTCATCACGGAGGCTGTCGAATGCTGCGGTGACGATGAGTGCAGAGGGTAGTCCAGTTAAATCACCAAACATTGGCGATACGCGAGGATCAGAAAAAGGCAATAAACTGCGTGATAAATGCAGTTCCTTGCAGAAATCGACATCGACGCGCGACAAAAATAAGCCTTCACCAAAAGCATGATGCGATGGGTAGTCATTGACCAAGTCTAAGGATGGGTACATCAAAAGCTGAGCGGCTGGTGCGTAGGCTTTGCCTTTCGCCAGTTGGCTGACGACTGCGGCAAGATTGCCGCCTGCACTATCGCCGCCCACTGCTATTTTTCTTGGATTTGCGCCTAACTCAGCGACATGTTCATGTGCCCATTTTAGCGTATCAATACAATCTTCGATTGCGGCTGGCGAAGGATGTTCTGGGAGTAGGCGATAGGTGACGCTGAGGACTTGCATTTGCCCAAATTGGCAGAACATGCGACAAGGATCGTCATGGGTATCGACATCACCAACGATAAAACTACCGCCATGAAAGAACACTAATAGCGGCAAGGGTTCGGCATTTGTGGCCTCGTCACTCAAAATCGGCGTGTAATGGCGAACCGTTAACTGGCCTGCACGACTTGGAATTTCAAAATCTTTGACGGTTGCTACAGGGGTTGGGTTGGCAATCGCTGCCATGTCTCTTCGGAATACATAACGACTGATTTCAGGAAGAGGCTTAGAGCCTTCATTGGCAGCGGTCATGTATTTGCGAATCGAGAGGAGCACTTGGATATGCGGATCAAGTGCTGGATAGCGTGTGTGATTAAAACCTAAAGATTTGGCAATTGCGCGATGACTTGCGGCTGGTAGTTTCATGGACAAACGTAGCGCGATGCCTTTGAGTTTGTCCAAACGGCTAATCAAATCGCCAAAGCGATTAACCAAAGCACCTGCTTTTAACGCATTATTCATGTCATTCATAAGAATGTGCTTTGATCAGCTCTAATAAAAGGTCTTGTTCAATTGAACCATTTATTGAGGAGATTGGCTATCAATCAAAACTCTAAAGTCACGGGAAATTTTGACTACCGCTTGATATGCAGCGCGATTGATGGGGGTAATATTCGCAAAACCATGTCCTTGACCTTCAACTCGATATGCATCGCAATGCGTTCCTGCTTCACGCAATTTGGTCGCGTATAACTCACCTTCATCGCGTAACACATCTAGTTCAGCCGTGACTAATAGTGCGGGTGCAAGAGCATTGAGTTGACCGAGTAAAGGCGATGCGCGTGGGTCGGAAGGTTCGATTGCACTATGGGCTAGATAATTGGCTGTTGCATTATCCATGTCGGTTTGATCGAGGAAAAGTCCTTTGCCGTAGGTTTTGTGGGATGGATATTTATTCACAAAATCAACGACTGGATAGATCAGCAATTGCGCCACTGGGGCGTATGGTTTACCTTTGGCAAGCTGGCTGACGACGGCAGACAGATTGCCGCCTGCACTGTCGCCACCGACTGCGATTTTATTCGGATCGACATTTAAATCTGCGGCATGATAGTGCGCCCATTGCAAGGCGTTCAAACAATCCTCACTCGCAGATGGTGCTGGATGTTCTGGTGCGAGGCGATAGGCAACGCTGAGGACATTGAATTGCCCATACTGACAGAGCATACGGCAGACCTCGTCGTGAGTATCTAAGTCACCAATCATAAAACCACCACCGTGAAAAAATACTAACAGTGGTAATGGTTTATTGTCTTGTTTGGATTTTTTATTTGGTAGCGGGTTATAAAATCGGACAGCATTTTTGACTAATCCGTGTTCAATATCCCAATCCGTTACGGAAGCAACGGGCGTTGGTTTGCCTAAAAGAGATAACATGTCTTTACGGAAATGACGACGGCTTTTTTCAGCATTATTACTAATGAGCGCGCCGCCACCTTTAAGGTCGCGGATAGTGACAATCAGTTGCAAATGCGGGTCTAATCGTGAAAATTCATCGTTAAATCCAAGAGTTTTAGCAATGGCGCGTTGACCAAGTGATGGAATGTGCATGGTTAAACGTGCAGTAGTCCCTTGTAGTTTTTCAACGCGTGTGGTCAATTTTTTGATGAGTCCAGCCACAACATTTCCTCTTAGGATTTTTAAGTGGCGTTATTAAAGCATGTATTCGTGACAATTGGTATTGTCAAAATAAACTAAGCAGTTCTGTTTGAATTCGTTATTTTCTGTGATTAGAGTGAATGAATTATGCTTATTTGCCTTGAATTATGACGATTAAACCCAATTCATTCCCCATGGTTTTATATCACAGAATGCGGACAGCACTGTTTCGCTGCTTTTTTTATTGTCGTTATTTATTCAAGAGGTCTGTTATGTCTCAGTCACAAGGTAATGATTTACCAGAGAACAATGTCGAACTGGATGCTGCGTCAGCAGAAAATGTAAATGCAGAAGGTTCGGTTGAAGCGGTAGAACTGTCACCAGAACAAACACGCATTGCTGAACTTGAGCTGCAAGTGAAAGACATTCAAGCGCGCGCTAATGCCGATATGTACAACTTCCAAAAACGCGTTGAGCGTGAAACGGATAATGCGAAGAAATTTGCTTTAGAGAAATTCGCAGGCAGCATGTTGGATGTCGTGGATAACTTAGAACGTGCGATTGCGGCTGCACCTGCGGATAGCAACCAAGGTCTGCTGGATGGCGTGCAGCTCACGCATAAAGCGATGTTGACCACGCTGGAAAAACATCACATTCGTGTGATTGATCCTGCTGGCCAAGCGTTTGATGCGGAACAACATCAAGCGGTCGGTATTGATCCGAATACCCCAGAAGGTCAAGTGGCGAATGTACTGCAAAAAGGCTACAGCTTGTCAGGTCGTTTGTTGCGTCCCGCGATGGTCACT
>JANYEL010000197.1 GCA_025363155.1 Moraxellaceae bacterium | reverse complement strand
TTTTGTAATATAGTTAGAACCGTCCGCCCCTTCGAGGTCGGGAAAATGGTCTCAATAAAGAAACGTGAGGAACACAGTGGCAGGTACAATTCTAAATCTTCCGAATATCCTCACATTATCGCGTGTTGCGCTGATCCCTGTTTTTTTACTCATTGCCTATTGGCCGCCTGCGATTGGCATTGCGGGGCATGAGGGCAGTTTGATACGACATATCGTCCTTGCGAGTCTGTTTGCGCTGGCTGCGATCACCGATTGGCTCGATGGCTATCTGGCGCGCAAAATGAATCTCGGTTCGGCATTTGGTCGCTTCCTCGATCCAGTCGCCGACAAGCTCATGGTCGCGGCGGCTCTAGTGATGTTGGTGCAATGGCAACCAAACATTTGGATGGCATTTGCCGCCATCGTGATTATTTCGCGTGAAATTACTGTTTCAGCACTTCGAGAATGGATGGCGGAATTAGGTCATCGCGCCAGTGTGGCGGTGTCTTGGGTTGGTAAACTGAAGACCACCTTTCAGCTTATTTCGATTACGGTGTTTCTACTCAACATTGATGCGTTGATGCCGCTGTCTTATATTTTGCTCTACATCGCAGTAATCTTAACGCTGTGGTCAATGATGATTTATCTGCGTGTGGCATGGCCTTACTTAAAAGCAGATTAAGATTTTCTTATTTTCTAGCCGATTGAGACAATGTCTCGCAATGTGTATTCAGTTGTATCCTCGATACAGTTGGATACACTCCAAAATACACAGATAAAACTCTGAAACACTATAAAAAACTCCCGATATCAGGGAGTTTTTTATGAGAATATTTTAAAAGGAAGCGGCTAAATCAATTACTCAGCCAAAGCCGTCATGACTTTGCCATGCAAACCGCCAAAGCCACCATTAGACATGATGACCACAACATCACCATCCGTTGCTTCATTTTTTACACGGTTAATGATGGTATCGAGATCATTAGCAACTTGAGCAGCATTAGTCGCAGCTGCAACAACAGGCTGTAAATCCCAATCCAATCCCGCTGGTTGATACCAAATCACTTGATCAGCAACGCGTGCAGATTCTGCCAATTGTGCTTTGAAATTACCCATGCGCATGGTGTTTGAGCGGGGTTCGATAATCGCCCACAAACGACTATTGCCAATTTTCTTGCGAATACCATCTAATGTCGTTTCGATTGCCGTTGGATGATGCGCAAAGTCATCATAGACATCGACACCGCGCACTGTACCTAGCAATTCCATACGACGCTTCACGCCACCGAAGTTAGATAAAGCAAGGCATGCTTGCGCAGGTTCAATATTGATGTGATGCGCGGCCGCAATTGCAGCAATACCATTGGCAACGCTATGCAAACCTGTCATTGACCAGTTCACCGTCCCCACTTCTTTGCCTTGATAATGCACTGCAAATGAACTGCCGTCTTCAGATTTCAGCACCGCTTGCCATTCTGATGCGCTGCTATTTTGCTGATTTGCAGTTTGAATCGCAGTTTTGCTAACTGGCGTCCAGCAGCCCATTGTCAACACTTCATCTAATGCCGCGACACCCTCAGGCAGAATAATTTGTCCGCTTGCTGGAATGGTACGCACGAGATGATGGAATTGTTTTTGAATCGCTGCAAGATCATCGAAAATATCAGCGTGATCAAATTCCAGATTGTTCAGAATGACGGTGCGAGGATGGTAATGAACAAACTTCGAGCGCTTATCAAAGAACGCGGAATCGTACTCATCGGCTTCAACGACAAAGTAATCTTTGCCATTTTTTAAGCCGCCGCCTAACCGCGCACTATGACTGAAACCCAGCGGTACGCCGCCAATTAAAAACCCTGGATTCAAACCTGCTTGTTCAAGCACCCAAGCGAGCATGGTTGTGGTCGTGGTTTTGCCATGCGTACCCGCAACAGCAAGGACATGCTTGCCATGCAACACATGATCGGCGAGGAAAGCTGGACCAGAGGTATACGCAAGGCCCGCATCCAACATATATTCGATCGCAGGAATGCCACGCTTCATGGCATTACCGACAATCACTAGGTCTGGATGTGGCTGCAAATGACTCGCATCGTAGCCTTGCATGAGGGTAATGCCTGCATTTTCCAGTTGGGTAGACATTGGCGGATAGACATTTTGGTCTGATCCTGTCACGGTATGACCGAGCTCGCGCGCCAACAGCGCTAGTGACCCCATAAATGTTCCACAAATTCCCAAGATATGCAGATGCATGACCGCTCCTCGATTTGCCAATATTTGCTGTGCGTTCTATTTGTCTAAATGAAGCCCAAAAGCCTCGGCAAACTGAACACTATGATCGTTTTTAATTGGACAGCACGATAGCAAGACATACCAGTAAAAGATACTATTTCAACGTAGATGTTCTTAAACGATATTGCGTCAATATGAACCCTCAGAGATTACAATAATGTTGAATGCTTTTCTGGGTCAGCCCTACTCACCGTTTGTGTTGTTGATTCTGTCGAATATTTTCATGACGGCGGCTTGGTATGGGCATTTAAAATTTTTGCATAATGCCCCAATTTGGCAAGCGGTGCTATTTGGCTGGGCAATCGCTTTTTTTGAATACCTTTTTATGATTCCTGCGAATCGCCTACTCGATGCGCGCGGGTTTAGTTTGGGGCAAATGAAAATCAGCCAAGAGGTCATTACCCTGCTTATTTTTGTGCCATTTATGCTGTTTATGTTTAAGCAGCCGTTCAAATTGGATTACTTATGGGCGGCACTCTGCCTTCTCGGTGCGGTTTTCTTTGTATTTCGCAGCGCATAAATGCATAAAATCAGGCGAAATGATGCCGAAAACGCAAAACTTGCTGTTAATTTTCATCGAACACTTGGTTGATTGCATGAAATGCGTCAAACTACGCGGTCTATTTTACAATCAATTCTGCACACTATCGCCATGACCCAATCAGCACCTCAAACACCTTCATCCGATGCATCAAGCCAGCCGTTGGTGGGCATCATCATGGGTTCTCAATCTGATTGGGCAACGCTGGAACACACCGCGCAAATGCTGACACAGCTTGGCGTGCCGTTTGAAAGCGAAGTGGTTTCTGCGCATCGTACGCCAGATCGTTTGTTTGAATACGCAGACACAGCACGTGCACGTGGCATCCAAGTAATCATCGCGGGTGCAGGTGGTGCAGCGCATCTACCAGGGATGTGTGCAGCAAAAACTGATCTGCCTGTGTTGGGTGTTCCTGTACAGTCGTCAATTTTGAACGGCGTTGATTCATTGCTCTCTATCGTGCAAATGCCTGCGGGCATTGCCGTGGGTACATTAGCAATTGGCAAGGCAGGCGCAACCAATGCGGGATTGCTCGCTGCGCAAATTATTGGTCTGAATCATCCGAAGATTGCTGAAGCCGTGACCTTGTTCCGCGAACAGCAAACTGAAAAAGTGCGCAAGCATCCGATCCCAGGTCAAACGGGTTAATACCCACCTGATTCGCTTTAACAGATTCTTTTTAACAATTTTTTAAAACACCGATGTGATGTTGTTGAATTTATGAAAAATAATGCTATTGAGACAATTGGTATTTTTGGTGGTGGTCAGCTGGGTCGCATGTTGGCTCAAGCGGCGTTACCTCTGAATTTAACCTGCACATTTTTTGAGACGCATCAAGATTGCCCATCGGCGATCCTCGGCAAAGTGTTTGATGCAACCAATGGCGTTGAACTACAGCAATTTATCGAAAGCTCGGATGTTTATACCCTTGAGTTTGAAAACACACCGCTCGCCTATGCCGACGCGTTAGCTGCTGCAAATAAAGCATTGCATCCGCCTCGCAATGCGTTAGCAACGGCTCAAAATCGAATTGCTGAAAAAACGTTGTTTGATCAACTCAACATTCCTGTAGCGGCTTATCGCAAAGTGGAATCTCAAGCGGATTTACAAGTTGCCGTATCAGCGCTTGGCCTGCCTTTAGTGCTGAAAACAGCGACTGGCGGCTATGATGGCAAAGGACAATTTGTTCTGCGCGATGTCGCTCAGATTAATGAAGCATGGCAAGCACTCGGCCCCGCTGGCGTACTCATTGCTGAATCGTTTGTAAAGTTCGAACGTGAATTGTCGATTATTGCAGTCCGTGGTCAAGATGGCGAAGTGCGCACTTGGCCTCTCGCAGAAAATCATCATCATCATGGCATCTTGTCACATTCGATTGTGCCTGCGCCAAGTAGTGAAGCGTTGCAGCCCATTGCACAAGACTATATTACTCGCCTGCTTGATCATTTGAATTATGTCGGCGTGCTGACGCTGGAACTGTTTGTCACCGCAAATGGTTTGCTCGCCAATGAAATGGCACCTCGCGTCCATAACTCGGGACATTGGAGCATTGAAGGCGCGGTCTGTTCGCAGTTTGAGAACCATATGCGTGCGGTAGCAGGTTTACCACTCGGTTCAACCGAACTGATTAGTGAATGTATGATGGTCAATATCATTGGTCGTCATCCAAAACGCGAAGACGTGCTAAAGCTATCTGGCGCACATTTGCATTTTTATGGCAAAGAAGAACGTGTCGGTCGCAAACTCGGTCATGTGACCTTGATTCCAACGCAGGGTAATACCTTAGAAGGATTGTGTGCGGAATTGGCGAAGATTTTACCTGAACCGTTGGCATTGAAAGGTTAAATGCTTGTCTCCTTCCCCTAAAGCTATGTCTGCGTTAACAGTTGAAAAATAAAATAAGGTTTATACTGGTTATAAAATAGACGGGAGGCTAAATATCATGAAGCACTCGGACTTTAATAACTGGCTAATCAGCCTTAAGACACTGAGTCGAGGGCAGC
>JANYEL010000174.1 GCA_025363155.1 Moraxellaceae bacterium | reverse complement strand
GAGTTAAAATGGATTAAACTGATGAAATGGGCTGGATCTACGTTACGAGTTATTAGCTCAAGGGTGCACACAACTCCATTCCATCAGGCACTATCGTTAGCAATGTAATCTAACAAGGTACAGAGTCATAATACAAGGGTGTGCCATCTTTATTGGTGAATTGCCATTCACCATTTCCATTTCTGTTCATGATTTCTTGAATCATTCATCCTAATGCTCTTGGATTTTTAGTTGCTTATGTATGAGACTACCTCAGTAATGACGGTAGGGTTCGAGAGAATTTTTTTGTGCCCAAGGTCTTCATAAGCAATAAAATGTGAATCAGACCAAGCGTCAGCGATCATTTTCCCGTCGGCAAAGGGTATGACACGATCATCCTTTGAGTGAATGATTAGTGCTCCTCCATTCAATTTAGACCCAATTGCGGGAATATCGATGCTATCGATATCGATACCGCGGCGAGAAAATGCTACGATTAAAGCCTCGTAATCAACTCCAGATTGCTTTGAAAAGGAATGTACAAATATCGCGAAACGCGCGGGTGCGGCAATAAACACAGGACGAGCCACGTTTAAGCCTTTTTTCAATGCTATCGCCGTTGCTGCACATCCTGCTGAATGAGCAATAATGCCATGTATGGGTCCTATTGTTGCTACCACAGAGAGGATAGCCTCAGCCATCTCTGGAATAGACGTGAGTTCTCCGTCAGATACACCATGGGCTGGAAGGTCTATGCTGACAACTCGATAACCAGCTGCAACTAACGGCGCGACAAAAGACGCCATATCAGAGTGTTGTCCAGCCCAACCATGTACTACCAGCACGTTAGGACCTTTTCCTTCGTGCCATATCGCAATTTTTTCTCCTGATGAAGATGCAATGCTATCCCATTGCTGTATGACTTCAGGTGTGTCTTGTTTGGTGTTGCGAACTGGAGTCAGAAGCAAAAGCATCGCCGACTCTGCTGTTAGGGGAATAGACATGTCACTTACCTCTACTAATGATGTTAATGATTAATAAGATCTTTATTATTGATTTGAATGCATTTTTCGTTGAACGTTGCAAACCTGAATGCTATATTTATGGAAGACTTTTCGACCCATTTGCATCGCTTCAAGATGTTCTGGATGGTGGACAAAAACCAATTGAGCTTGTTCAGTTTCAAACTCAATAACGACTACGCGCTCTCCATCGTCTGCTATAAAGCCCTTATGTGCGATATAACCTGGCGTAACTCGTGCAAGTGCGCCCATACGCGCATCGGTCTTTAATACTTCTTGAATCTGTTCAGAAGTTAAATCAGCCTTCATTCGCGAGCGGAACACGGTCAGCATCATGATTTTCTCCGTAAATATTTCGTCATCAAATTTAAATCAGTTCACAACGAGTATCTTTTGTTCAACTTCTCATAAGTCTTGATTGCATCAAAAAATCATATCCAACCATATTAATTACATCGTGGAAACAGATCTGTTTCCTCGCTCGACTGATATGAACACAGATCTGTTTCTACAGTCAATCCATTGATGAAATTTTTTTGCAGAGATAGTGTTATTATTAATACAACGAATGACTTCGATAGAGGCTAATCACTTGGAAGCAGTTTCTCGGCGCGAGCATCTCATCAAAATCGCACTGGATTTATTTTCGGAGCATGGATTTCATGCGACTGGCATTGACACTGTGATGGAAAAAGCAGGGATGTCGAAACGGACGCTCTATACCTATTTTCGTTCCAAAGAAGAGTTGATTTTGGCCGTTCTCCGTCACAAAGATGAATTATTACGGCGGAGGTTTGTGACGGATCTTGCTGAAGAATCACCAGAAATACGATTACTCGCTATTTATGATATAGCAGAAGCATGGTTCAACCAGAAGAATTTTTTTGGATGTATATTTATTAGTGCTATCGGAGAATATGCGGATGCAGACTCTCCCATTCGTCAAGTGTGTACTAATTATAAAAAATTGATGCGCACTTACATGCTCGGTCTTTGCATCCAGCTAGATATCGCAAAGCCTGAAGATTTGGCGGATGCATTGGCTTTATTGTTGGAGGGCGCCATTGTGACTGCACAAGTATTACAAAACGCGCAGGCAGCTCAAACGGCAAGAAGAATCGCCAAAATTCTCATTGAGGATGCCTGTCGAGAAACCACAAGCAGGCTGATTGATAGTCAGTTATATGTTTAACTCTTAGTTAGTATGCGCATTGTGAATAACAAACATTATTGAGTGGAATTTACCCCAAATTTTTCACGGTAAGCTTTGGGGGTGATGCCCACGTAACGGCGGAATAGTGAACGAAAAAAAGCGACATCCTCGTACCCAACGTCATTGCTAATTCTTTCGATTGTGGAATTTTTCGTTTCAATAGATTGCTTTGCTGCACCGATACGCACTTGGTGAAGATAGGTCAAAGGTGTTTCATTCGTTGCAGCTTTGAAGCGACGCATGAAGTTCCTTGGACTCATGTTATAACGGATTGCAAGCATGTCCATTGAAAACTCTTGCTGATAATTTGTTTCGAGCCAGCTCTGTGCTTCTGTAATCGTGTTATCTGCGTGCTGTTTGTTAAAGGTGTGCATGGAGAAACTAGATTGAGATATTCTGGCTGTTTCAATAACTAGGGATTTTGCACATTGTAATGCTGTGATGTGACCGCAATATTTCTCCACGAGATACAAGGACAGATCCAATCCTGCATTGACACCTCCTGCACACAAGATAGTCCCTGCATCTGTTACTAAACGATCTGATCTTAGTTGAACATTTGGATATTTTAACCGAAATTGCTCGGCAATTCCCCAATGCGTTGTTGCTTCTTTACCATCAAGAATTCCTGCTTCCGCAAGCAAACAGACGCCTGAACACACACCAGCGATGACTGCACCTTTTTCGTACCAATGCTTTAACCAAGGGATTGCCAAAGAGTTATATTTCAAAATATCTCCTAAATGCACTCCACCAGACGAAACCAGTATTAAGTCTGTGTGATGAATATCATCAATCGAATACTGAGGCATTATCGTTAGCCCTCCAGCACCTGTTACTGCCTGACCATCAATTGAGGCGATAACCACTTGAAATTGCGGATCAGTGGCTTGTCCTGTTAGAAAGTTCCAACCCACTCCAGCAAATTGAAGTACTTCTAAAGGCCCAATAACAGTTGAGTAGAGCCCTTTTTCTAAGGCTAAAATCGTCACTTGAAGCATATAATTCCCTAAAATTATGTCGCTAATGCCACTATACAGTGTCATAAACGCCACTACAAACAACTATTTTCCTTCGTTACTCTTAGACCTCTGAGCGTATAGATATTTAGAAATGGACATGAGTTGAAATGAAAGCAACTTTAAATGTCGTACGCATATTTCTAATTATGAGGAGTAAATGATTCATGCAAATTGCCATTGTTCTATACCCAGGAGTAACTGCTCTCGATGCCATCGGACCATATGAAGTACTGCGTATGATCCCTTGCAGCGAAATTCGTTTTGTTAGCCATAATGCGGGTTCAATCATGACTGATAGTGAGGTATTGGTATTAGGTGCGACTCACTCTTATGAGCAAACACCATCACCAGATATCATCTTGGTGCCTGGGTCAGCGGCAAATACTGGCATGGCAATGGCGGATAAGGCATTGATCAGTTGGTTACACCGTGCGCATCAAAGCAGTCAATGGACAACGTCGGTATGCTCTGGTGCATTGGTTTTGGCAGCAGCTGGCATTTTGGAAGGACATTCCGCAACAACACATTGGGCAGCGCAAGACATGCTCGAATCGTTAGGCGCAACTGCACAGCGTGATCAACGAATTGTTAGATCTGGCAAGATTATTACAGCAGCAGGTGTATCTGCGGGGATTGATCTTGGATTATGGTTAGTCGGCGAGATCTGTGGTCGTGAGCGTGCAGAAGTAGTGCAGTTATTGATTGAATATGATCCTCAGCCGCCATTCACCGCGGGGCACCCAAGCAAGGCGTCAAAACAGGTCTTTGAAACTGCGAAGTTAGAAATGTTCAGTCGTTCTCAGAAACCAGTCCAAGGAGTATCTGTATGAGTCAGCGTACGCCATTAGATACCGTCACTGCTTTAGTCACCGCGATTAATCAAGGTGATCTGCAGGCGGCCGAGGCATTGTATGAAACCCAAGCATCATTTGTAGTACAAACAGATCAGGTGGCAATAGGTACGGATGCTCGCCGCAAAGCACTTATAGGCATGCTTGCATTGAAGCCAATCCTCACAGCAATAACATCTAAGACGGTGCAAGCGGGTGATGTTGCGCTTTATTGTTCCAAATGGAGCCTTACTGGTACTGCTGCCGATGGTAGTTCAATACGAATGACTGGAATGTCCTCTGATGTGCTTCGCCAACAAGCGAATGGGATTTGGTTAATAGCCATAGATAACCCTTGGGGCACAGGTATCTTAGTATGAATGACATTGCCCAGACTCCAGAACCTCCGTATTACGCCGTTATTTTTACTTCTGTACGTACGCCTGGTGATCACGGCTATGCGGCTACCGCACAGCGTATGTTAATGCTAGCTGAGCAGCAACCTGGTTTTTTGGGTTACGAGCCAGCACGACAAGAATCGTTCGGGATATCTGTATCTTACTGGAGTTCACTTGAAGCGATTAAGTCTTGGCGTGAGCACTCGGAGCATCGCAAGATCCAGTCGATGGCAGATCAGTGGTATTCCAAGTCCTGCATCCGAATTTGTAAAGTGGAGCGAAGTTATTAGTCCCATTCTGACAGACATCGTTAAGGAAGCAGAAAACATGCAAGCCCAAACCAGACACTTATCAGTGCTGTCATTCCTGCAGCAGCAAATTGCAGGGACTCTCAACGAAGGTGATGTGACGCATATGCGTTATCCAACTGCAATTTCGATATTACTTGGGATTCGACTTGTGGCGGTTGAGAACGGCGGTGCCACCCTAGAGATAGATGTAGATCCTGCCATCCATGGTAACCAGCAAGGCACTATTCATGGCGGACTCATTGGAGAGCTTGCTGATGCTGCTATTGGTACTGCTCATTCAACACAAATGGTTGAGGGTGAGTCTTTCGCCAGCATTGACCTGAAAGTAAATTTCATTAGACCTGTCTGGAAATCAACATTAACTGCAATTGCAACAGCTACTCATCAAGGAAGGAGTGTGAGTCATTATCATTGCGACATTTTTAGAGATGATGGCAAATTGGCAGCCACTGCGATAAGCGCAGTTATGACTCTGCGTGGTGAGAGTGCGACTGGACGTTAGTTAATGACTTGAACCTAATTGTGGGATGGTATCAATGACAAAATCAACAAATAGATTGCCAATCATTGCTGGAGATTTTTCTACTATGAATACCAATAAACGAATAGCTCACCTTATCTATGGACCGACCGCCGCAGGAAAATCAACCTATGCCCGAAGACTGACTACAGAGGTCAAGGGCGTTCGTTTTGCCATTGATGAATGGATGCACGTGATGTATGGGGCTGATGCATTGGAACAAATGGACATGACGTGGGTCATGCCTCGTGTGGCTAGATGTCAAGCGCAGGTCTGGTCTGTTGCACAACAAATACTCAACATTGGAACAGACGTAGTTCTGGAGCTTGGCTTGCTTCGAAAAATAGACAGAGCCTCTATCAAGGCTAAGGTTGAACAAACGGGTCATGTGGCGGTTTTCCACTTTGTTGATGCAGAGTTGCCAATTCGCAGACAACGAGTAATTAGCAGGAACGCGGATAAGGGGGAAACATATTCATTCAATGTGACACCCAGAATGTTCGAGGCAATGGAGTCGTACTTTGAACGTCCGACCGAGAATGAACTATCGGACCTGCAACTTGTACTAGCACCGCAAGAATGAACAATAGTCTAATCTTATAAGTTGAATGAGTGGAGGATTCATTGATGACAGAATTTACGAATAGAGAACCTATCCTTGCTCAGGATATCCCCGTCAGATCCAAGGCTTCCAATTATCCTGAGGAAATCAAAATCATGTTGGCCTCCAAACTTCAGGGGCGTGAAAAGCGAGCGCTGGGAGACTTTTTTGGGCTGAATAATTTTGGTGTCAATCTTACGCGTCTAGCTCCAAACGCAGTATCTGCTCTGTGCCATAGTCATTCAAAGCAGGATGAGTTCATTTATATATTGTCAGGACGACCAACCTTGCAGTTGCAGGAAAGCAGAATCCAACTATCCCCTGGAATGTGTGCAGGTTTCAAAGCAGCTAGTGGAGTGGCGCACTGTCTTTTGAATGAAACCAATGATGAGGTCATCTATCTGGAAGTTGGAGATAGAACGGAGAACGATGAGGCGACATACCTTAATGACGATCTAAAAGCTCGCACTTATGAGGGGCTCTGGGTCTTTTCACACAAAGATGATACCCCATATTGAATCATTGTCTATTTTAAAAAGATAAAGGAATACTCATGCAACATGTGTTAATCATTCATGAGGTTGAAGATTACTTCGTGTGGAAATTTATGTTTGATCAAGCAATCCATATACGCAAGGAAGCAGGTGAGATTAGTTATCAATTATTACGTTATGACACGGATTCCAACAATATAGTCCATTTATCTGTCTGGAACTCCCTTGCTAACGCTCGGATCTTTTTTGAATCATCAGAGCTGATAGAAATACGCAAGCTAGCTGGAGTAAAAGCACCAACTTTTATTTACTTGGAAGAAATAGAGCGTGGAATCTTGTAACTCAGATTTGAGATAAGGGTGGAAAAAGATGCTGATGACATTGCGTGAGGCGATTGCTTCAGATGCCTCTGAAATTGCGGCACTGGTCAATGCTGCATATCGTCCTTCACCCCAATGTGGAGGGTGGACGCATGAAGGTGATCTGGTTGCGGGAAATAGGACGGATTACGAACAACTCTTATCCATGTTGGAGTCAGAGTCACGCCTGCTGATTTTGTGTCATGAGCAAGCTATCTTGGCTTGTGTGCACATTTCTCAAAACGGCGACTTTACTGCAGACATTGGTATGCTTGCCATCAAGCCCTCCATTCAGGCACAAGGTTTGGGCAAGCGGATGCTATTGCATGCTGAGCAATATGCCACTGAACACTTTAGGACGAAGAGGTTTCAACTCAATGTGTTATCGGCCAGACCTGAGTTGATCGCGTTCTATGAGCGGCGTGGTTATCAACGAATTGGAGAGATAGAGCACTACCCAAGCCATGCTGGCTTCGGTCAACCTCTTATAGACGGACTTCAAGTCATCAAACTTGCAAAACCTGCCAATGCTCTTGCTGAAGATTGAAGCTCGGTATGAAGATGAAATTGTCAAATGTAGTAATCACTTTTTTGCCCTTCGCCACAGACGCTATTTAAGGAAAATGAATAACATGTCAACTACTCAAGTGTCTTCAACAACCAATAAACGTAGCATGCATGAAAACGATCCACTTGATGATTTCACGGTGCGTGAAATTTCGCTCAACGATGTCACTAAACGAGTCTATATCGCTGGCACTGGGCCCGCTGTGATCGTCATGACCGAGATGCCAGGTATTAGTCCGCATGTTGCACGTTTTAGCCGTTGGGTTCGAGACGCAGGGTTTACGGTTTACATGCCTTCACTTTTTGGTAGAGATGGCATAATTGCCACTGCGAATGAAAGTGCAGCGGTGTTTCAACGTGCATGCATCAGTGCGGAGTTCCGAGCGCTTGCCGCTAACCAGTCAAGCCCAATCACGAAATGGCTGATGGCACTGGCTAGATTGGCGCATAAGGAATGTGGTGGACCAGGTGTTGGGACAATCGGCATGTGTTTCACGGGAAATTTTGCGTTGACGATGATGTTGGAACCTTCAGTATTAGCGTCTGTAGTTTGTCAGCCATCACTGCCGATGAACGATCCAGCAGGAATTGAAATATCACCTGATGAAATTCAGGCAGTGCGCCATCGTCTTGATTTGGAAGATCTCACGGTACTGGCGTACCGCTTTGAAGGAGACCGATTTTGCCGAGCACAACGTTTTGCTACTTATACAGAAGCACTTGGTGACCGTTTCATTGCCAAAGTCCTTCCTGATAACGCTGCCAATACAGATGTGGCTCCATTCTTTGAACAGCATGTTCGATGCCCACACAGTGTAGTAACGGCACATCTGATAGATGAAGCAGGACAGCCGACCTTGGCAGCGAGAGATGAAATTTTAGCGTTTTTTTCTCAGCGTCTGAATCATTAAAATTTCAGGCAGTGTTATAAATTAGCTTGTCAGAATAAGGAACAGAAAAATTGAGCATGACTAGCTGACCTGCCGCAGCCAAGATTCAGCATCAAATATAGCCCCAGAGTTTTTGAGCTGATTATAAACAGTCGATTCTTTGGTAGATTGTGAAAACTGGAAGCGAAGGTCAATTGTATCTAAGGTATGCCAATTCTCACGCTTTGTTTTTTGAGTCAAAGTTTTAGGCGGTTTTACGGAAACCGTTTCGACGGGGGTGTTGTACCAGTTCAGAATGAGAGGAACCAGTTCGCGGGTAGTCAGGTTCGGGTGCAAATCAAAAGCGCGTCGTACCAATGGAACCACAAGGTCAGATTGACAGTCTAAATCTACTAATAAGTTATGTAGCCGTTCAGCTTGTTCGTTGCCATTGTAAAATTTAGAGCCTAAATCTAGCTCACTATTCATTTCATCAATTTTTTTACTTAGTTTCAATAATCGGATATCAATGTCTGGAATCGTTAAATCAGAATACTGAATAATCCGTTCAGGGTCGCCAGAGCGTAGAGCGGCTAACATTGGGTGAACAGGCTTTAGTTCGTCCGAGTACACTTGTTTTAATAAGCTGACCGTAATTCGCTCTACACCTACCGCAATTGCGCGCATTTGAGCAAGTACAAATAGTTTGACCACAATATCGAGTACACCTTGTGATAGGTCGTACCAACAATCTCGGATCTCATCACTTAGAGTATGGTCACGTTTTTGCAGCCATTGATATTTCCAAAGTGCATTTGTGAAGGCGATCCACTCGGTTTTGCGGGGTAGATTGGTATCAGGGTCAATCGTTGGTGGCTCTGCCTGCATGGGTTCCCAAGTAAAAGCACCAAAGCCTGCCCCACGTCGGGCAGATCGTAAATCAGTTTCAAAAATTGGTCGAGCTTTTGGCGTGCCCACCAAAACGACGGGCAATCCAATGACATTCACTAATGTGACAAAGAAGTTAAGCATCTTCTCCACGCCACCTGATTGCTTCATGCTGAGGTGCTGGATTTCATCTATGACCAATACACCGATGGCATGAACATTAGCAGTTTGACTCATGATGGCTAATAACGTTTCAACACTATGGCGCTTTAAAGCATATTTTCTCTCGTAATCTGTGCTTAATGCTTGATCGATAGCTCTGAAGAAATGATGACATAAGTTTTTAAGTGATCCATCGTGTGGACAATCAATTTTAAGATAAGTGATCTGCGTAAAGTTATGCTGCTGATGAAAAATGACTTGTGGATAGGTTGCTAAAATTCGATTTAGGGTTGTACTCTTTCCGCTTCCTGAGCAACCAATGAGCGATAAACTTCGAGCAGTAGATTTTGCCTGTTCAAAACGGAAGGTGTTCAAGTCACCCGACATAATTCGTTCATAACCGTTTTGCATGTGAGTGTGTAATGAGCCGTTGTTCAAATTACGACCCACATAACCTTGCCGAATCATAATCGACAGTTTATTTTCAAGTTGCAGGTGCTTTGAGATGGGCTGAAAAAAATCATCCAAGAGCTGTGAAATTAAATGAACACGAATATGGTTTTGGGTAAAAATATCGCTGGCGTTATAATTGAGCGCACCAATTAGGCTTTTTTTGACCTGAGGAAGCGTCATGATCGGCGGTAATGCTTCAATCAAGGGGTTTCCGCGATAACTCTCAAGACCTGTATCTCGATAGATCGCTTGCCTAAAGTGGTGAGGTAAGGTCATGAGTCATCCCCATCAAATAATTCATCAACGAAATCAGGGAACTTATAGTCCTCTGGAGATTTTGGCATCGGAATAATTTCAGCTAGTTTAGAAGTTTGCTGCTTTTGAGGTGAGAGAAAGGGTTTATCTCGTTCCTGTTCTCTGGATAGCTGTCTATTTTTGCGTATTGCTGCAATTCGCTTGGCATTAGAATCTTCGTTGAAATCTGGAGCGAGGCTCACAGCAGCCTTTATTTTTTTCTCGATCAGTGCTTCAAGTTCACGGCGGTTCGGATCTGCCAGCATTTTGTTTTTAGAAATAGTTAATTTTTGTTCTGCTTGGATCTGCCATACATCCCAAAATGAGCAGCCAATAAATTCACGCGATTTTTCAGTGAGTTTACAGACCCAATGTTCCATGCTGTTTTTATTTGGGAATAAATAAATATTATCAGCACTCCTCGGATCATATGCGACCTCAAAAGAGTCAGGGCGTTTAGTTTCTTTCGCGCGATGCAGCCAACCCTGTTTAATAATTTCTGGTGAGGAATAATAGATACCAAAAATACAAATACCTAAATCTGAAAGAGTTGCTTTAGTACGGGGCAGTAGACTCATTTTCAGAGCATCTACGGGAGCTGATCGAAGGAGACCAGACCGATGCTGTAGTCCCCAATTCCATAATGATAATGGCGTCATTGGGAGATCAAGGGGCATATCAATGTCGCGGTCATATTTAGTTAAGACATGAAAGCAATTTCGATAGATTACGGAACTTAGAATAATCTCAGTAAAGTCGTGAATAGTTAGTTTGGCATCCAAGCGATAATCATTTCCGCCGCGCTTTTTTTCTTTGACGCCTTGAACGACACCGGGGGCAAATGGTTTGAACTCTGCTTGGAAGGTATTAAAACAACGTTCAACAATTCCTTTTGCATCTCCACGATAGGGCGGCGTATTTTCAATACGCACGGAGAAATTTCGTTCTAAGGCTTCTATTTGATGACCTAGTAATTCGCCGCGATCAGCCAAAATTGCATCGGGTAAGCCAGTAATCGGCCAGTCTTCATGGCGAATTTCTATTCCAAATTGTTTGCAATATTCAACTTTATCGGTCATCGCTATACCTAATGCCTGCATTGCAGCGACATAGGATGGATTCTCAAAACCAATATAAATGCCCGCAACCATACGGCTGAAAACATCAATCACAAAGTAAATAATTGGACGACCAACAATATTATGCCGATCACTATCCGAGACTAAATAAATATCTGCAATAGTTGCATCAATTTCAAAGCGAGAACCAGGGCCAAGTGCTTGAGTGTTAGCTGTTGATCTGAGTGGTTTAATGTCTTTGTTGTATTCAATCTTGCTATAGCGTTTTTGAATGCGTTCTATCTGACCATATTCGCGATTATAAAAATGTTTGAGCTGCCACGTTGTCGGAATTTCAGATTCTGGAGTTTCAGGATAGAACGTCTTATACATTTCTTGGAATTTTCGATGTACATACAGGAATGACAGCTTTTTTTCAGTGAGTAGGTATTTATTAATAACGATGCTAAATAGCTTGGATGTATGTTCATTAACGGTAGTACCTACACCTGAAGCGTATTGTCTAGGTCTGCCAATTTTTTTACCAGAGGTGGATCGTATGCTGCCTTTAGCACCTGAATTGATGTAATCAGGAATAAGGCTATTCGGCGTTTGTCCGCGCTGCCAGTAGCGCCGCGCTAATCGATACAGTGTTTGCTTGGTTGAGCCCTGATTTTGGATAATCTGACTGATTATTTCAGAGCGTTTCTTTGGTATATAAAAGAGAGGGTTAAGTACAAGAGGTTTAATGAGCTCGTAGTTTTCATCACGCTTAATTTGCATTGAAGAACCCTGTTCGGGTGTCAAAAATGAAATGTGTAAGTAGGGGTCTTCTACATGTACGAGAGTTTCGTTTTCAACGGCAATAATGCATTCTGATTTTTCTATAATCGAAGGGAAGGCAGAATCATCATTAAGTTGAATCCAAATAATCTCGTTAGGTAATACGGCAAGGATTCGGTAAGTTTGATCTTCTTGCTTTAAAACCTCATTGATTTGAAACATGGAGAACCTCCATAAATATGGAGAGATTGCCAATAGTTAGATCAGATGCTTTGAGTTTGAGGCAAGGCTTTAATATATCAAAGGTAAGTATACGTTTTGCCAGAAGTTGTCTGATTTCGAGTAAGGATTGTCCTTGAGGAAGCTCATACGACATATCTAGTTTTTTAGCAATTTCGATGATTGATTGCTCTGGCGACTGCTTAAAGTGATAAGTATAAAATTTGATTCGATCAGAAATGATATTTTCATTTAACTCTTCCCGTTGTGCAGGGTATAACCAGTTAATATTTTGAGAAACGACTTTGGGAATATCTTGCTCTGTAATAATCATCCACGGGATATTCTTGTGCTGCCAATAACGTCGCTCAAGTTCTAGTTTCTCAATAGTTCGAGGGTCTTCCAACGCGCTCGCATATTTTGCTTGCAGTGCAAATTTAGGTCTAGCAGGATCTTTGCTATTCACTAGGAAGTCTGAAGTCATGATTTGTTTTACCCCATTCATTGATGGATGAATGATTCCAGCTTCTTGTGCTAACTCCATCGTATCTGTTAGTTGAAGGGGAAATTGCTCTCTAATGTCGAGTGTATCGGAATGCCATTCAAGCATCAAAAAGACTGCAAGCTCCAAATCAGACAAGAGATGATGTGTTCGTTGGGATTTATGACCAAAGATTCGATGTGACCGACCTTCCGACCCAAGATCTCTGACTGTCAGCCAAGGCTTATAATCAGAATCGTGACCTGATGTCAGTTTAAAATAAAGTATCATACTTTTAAAAATGTTAAGTTGCTGATTATTATGTATTAAACAATATGGTGTTTAAAATAAAGTATCATACTAATTCTTGTCTTAAGTTGAATTTAAAGAATAATTATTAAAATAAACAATCATACTTATTTGTTATTTAACAATATTTAAGTATAAATTATCTCGGATGAGAATAGCTTAAAGTTTCTATCGACACTTGTACTAATTAATAGGTTTTGTCCGTGACCTATGGACACAATTCCAGCTAATATTATGGATAATTTGCACTGGATTTTGCCTAATGCCACTTTGTATTCAACTGCTCAGTGATCTTCATTTGGACATCCATGAAGATCAACCTGACATTCCTGAGACAGAGGCTGATCTGATCATCTTAGCGGGTGATATTAGCGAAGGTTTACTGGGAATTAACTGGGCGAAAACACAAGCAGATCGTTTACAAAAGCCGATTGTTTATCTAGCTGGAAACCATGAGTATTACCGTGAAGATGGAACTCAGTTTGATGTCACATTGAAGCAAACTGTAGATGATCACCCTTGGGTCCATTTTATGCAAATGGATCATTTTGATGTGGGGCAATACCGTATTCTTGGAACCACTTTGTGGACTTCGTTTGATTTAGATGGTGATGGCACGCGATCTTTAAGTCAGTGGCATGCTTGGCAATCCATGGCGGATTATCGTGCAATCAGATGGCAAGAGCGATCAATCACACCAGAACAAACTCGTCTTTGGCATGTGACACAATGCCAATGGTTGGAAGAACAACTCAAACAAGCAAAACAAGACGGCATGACTGCTATTGTAGTAACGCATCATGCACCACATCCACGTTCAATATCACCACAGTATGCTAATTCCAGACTTAATGCATCATTTGCCAGTGACCTGTCCTCTTTGTTTGGACAACCTTGGTCGCCATCCTATTGGTTTCATGGTCATACTCATCAATTCACAGACTATGTCCAAGACGGTACTCGTGTGATGGCTAATCCACGGGGGTATCCTGAAGAATTGAGTAGTACTCATTTTGATTGGGGCAAAGTGATTATGGTGGATGACAATGCTGATCTTTCTTGATTTCGATGGCGTACTACACCCTCAGAACCCTTTTGAACCATTAGGTGATTTAGCTTTTTGTCATTTACCTCGATTTGAAAACATTGTACGTGATTATCCGAATATCGAAATTGTCATCAGTTCTACATGGCGAGAAAACCGTACACTAAATCAATTAAGGTTGTAAATGGCGGAGTAATACTGAGCCAGTTAGCGCGGTAATCTGCTAAAAATAGCGGAGTAAAATTGAGCCACTGTAGACGCTATCCTTTCCCTATCTCGCGGGTAAGGAAGCAATAAGGATGTATACAGTGGAACTTTATGCAAAAGTCAGACGCTCTGTGCTTATTGAAGGCATGAGCCAACGCGAAGCTGCAATTCATTACGGACTTGCACGCAATACCGTCGCCAAAATGCTCAAGCATTCTTTACCCTCAGGTTATCAACGCAAAGAGCCGCCAGTTTCCCCGAAGCTAGGCCCTTACACCGCCATCATCGATCAGATTCTTGAGTCTGATAAAACTGTCATGAAGAAGCAGCGTCACACCGCGCAGCGTATTTTAGAACGTCTGCGCGGTGAACATGATTTTGATGGTGGCTACACCATCGTTCGCCAGTATGTCGCCAAACAGCAACTACATGGACAGGAAGTCTTTATCAAGCTCACTCATCCACCAGGTCATGGTCAGGCAGACTTTGGTGAAACTGATATTCTGCTGTGTGGTGTTAAAACCAGAATCCACTATTTCTGCTTGTCCATGCCTTATTCGGACGCCATGTTTGTAAAGGCTTATCCCTCAGAGACGACAGAAGCATGGCTAGATGGACATGTCAGCGCATTCGCTCATATTGGCGCTGTGCCCCGCACAATGCTCTACGACAACAGTAAGCGACTCGTTGCCAGCATCGACAGACGAACCAAACAGCGCACACTAACGCAGGCCTTTAGCCGACTACAAAGTCACTATCTGTTTGACACTCGGTTTGGTCGTCCCGCACGGGGCAACGACAAAGGCAAGGTTGAAGGTATTGTGGGTTATGCACGTCGTAACTTCATGGTGCCCATGCCACGCGTATCATCGCTGGATGAACTGAATGTTCAATTGCAAGTAGGCTGTGATAAGCGCCTGTCGAAGTTACTGCGTGGCTATTACCAGAACATCCAGCAGCGTATGCAAGATGATCTAGCCAGTTGTTTATCACTGCCGAACGTTCCCTTTGATGCCTGCGAAGAAGTCTCCACCAAAGTCAGCTCACAATCGCTGGTGCGCTACCGTTGTAATGATTACTCGGTACCGACTGAACATGCGTATCAGACGGTGCGGGTGCGAGGCTTTGTGGATCGTGTCGTCATTGCACTGGCTGCCAATATCATTGCGATTCATCCACGCTGTTATGACCGTGCCCAGTTTATCTATAATCCGTTGCACTATCTGAAGCTACTTGAGACCAAACCGCGTGCGCTTGATCAAGCAGCAGCGTTAAAAGGTTGGTTACTCCCCAAAGAGTTTGAACGCCTTCGTCGCCTACTCGAAGCACGACTGGGTAACGCGGGTCGGCGTGAATACATTCAAGTGCTGAGGCTTATGGAGGACTTTGGCGAGGAGGAAGTTGCTGTCGCTGTTGAAGAATCTCTCAATCTCACGACCATTAGTTACGATGCCGTGAAGCATTTGGTCTTAGCCAAGCACGAACGGCGTTTACCACCTGCTTTGGATTTATTGGCCTATCCGCATCTACCCAAAGCAATGGTCAGTATGACTAATCCACAGAGCTATATGGCGTTATTGAATCAGGGGGCTCATCATGTCTACGCTTGACTCTACATCGCTTGAACCGACCTCACTGGCCACAACTGTTCCACCACAAGTGCTACTCAACCACCACCTGAAAAAGTTGCGCTTACCGACCTTTGTCCGCGAACATGAGAAAGTTGCCTTTGAATGTGCACAGGGTGAGATTGATTATCAGCGTTACCTACTGCGCCTGTGTGAACTTGAGCATATCGACCGCGAACGACGCAATATTGAGCGGCGAATTAAGCAGGCCCACTTTCCACAGGTCAAAGGACTAGATACCTTTGACTTCAGTGCTATTCCCAGTCTCAATAAACCCATGGTGCTAGAGCTGGCGCGCTGTGAGTGGATCGCAAGAAAGGAATCCTGTATTGCACTAGGCAATGCAGGTACGGGAAAGACTCATACCGCATTAGCGTTAGGATTAGCGGCCTGTCAGAAGAATCACTCTGTAATGTTTACCACAGCCGCAGCCTTGGTGCATGAGCTGATGGAAGCGCGTGACGAAAGGCGACTGCGATTGTTGCAGAAGCAGCTAGTCCGCGTCGAGCTACTAATCATTGATGAACTGGGCTATGTACCGTTTACCGCAGTTGGCGCAGAACTGCTCTTCGAGGTCTTTAGCCGCCGCTATGAGCAAGGTGCCACGTTAGTCACCAGTAATCTGCCATTTGATGAGTGGACATCGGTATTTGGTTCGGAGCGGCTCACAGGGGCTTTACTGGATCGACTGACTCATCACTCACATATTCTGGAAATGAATGGTGAAAGCTATCGACTAGAATCAAGGAAAAGGAAGAAGTAAGGATTGTGGCTACTTATAAATTTAGGTAGTCTCAATAACTGGAAGGGTCATCTAAAGTTAAGCTTGAGATGGCTATTTTTATAACTCAAGTGGCTCAGTTTTACTCCGCCATCTGGATCAATTTCTCTCCGTCATTTACATAAGGTCGTTGTTTTCAGAGGATATTGCTCCAAAAATTATTGGCACTACACCGATCACGCCATCAATTGGTCGTTTTCAACCTTCTCGACGTGAAGGAGAAATTCTGGATTGGCTAGCAAATGCCGAACGAGAAGATGAATCTTGGATTGCACTCGATGATGCCGCTTGGCAGTTCGCACCACCGCGCGAGCATTTGGTATTGTGTCAAACTCATATTGGATTTGATGAAGGATGTGAGAAAAAACTGAGACAGATGTTGGATGAGTTTTGCTAGTTGGCAAGTTGAAATTATTTTAGAGTGACGAAAAATACACCGAGAGCATGCTCGCATATGTCCACACAATCATTTTTATGTTTAGAGAGCTCTCTAATGTGCTGAAACAGCTCCAGTAGTCACAATATGATTAATTGGTGAAATTGATCATCAGTACCTTTGACATAAAGTAAACCCTCTTTTGATGTCTGCATAACGGTATCAGCAATAGTAAGACAGCGACGCATGGTTTCGACGTAGGTTTTGGCAGCTAGTCGTTGTTGCATTTCTAGCAAGGCTTTGTCAGTTGGTGAGTTCACATCGAATTTAATTACGTGAACAGAAGTAGAACGCATAGTATGTCCTCCAGACATTTAACTTGCTCATATAAGGTATCAGAGTTGAACGAGTTTGCGAATTAGTTATTGCTAATAGGTTTGTTGTTCAGCTTCTAAAGAAATATCTTTATCAAACTATTCTGAACCTCATGTTCATGTGTGAAATGCTCATTAGCATTTTCCTTTGAATCATTATGATCATTCACAGCCCCAAGTTCATTGTCCGACATAGAATACATAGGGCTCTTGGGCGAGTCATTTGCGTAAAGTACACCACTGAATCCCAAAAATATTATTGTAAATAATATGCGAATATTCATGTTGAGGGAGAAGCTCCCAGAATAAAAAATGTTACATCAGTGTATAAAATTATAAGTAATTTCATACACCTAATATGAAAAATTATATTTTTTAATGAGTCGAAGTGTGTGCAGCGGACATATCCATCCCTTTCATTGCCACGGCTTCATGATCATCCTTCTGGGCATCTTCACCATGACTGTGTGGAGCGTCATCACCCATATCCATATCATCATCAGGTGGTGCCTTCGCTACCATATCTTTGTATTCTTGCGGGGTCATGTTTGGCAGCTTTTGGATAAACGCAACCATGCTCCAAATCGTTGCATCATCGTGACTTCCACCCCAAGCAGGCATCGCACTCATCTTAATGCCGTGCTTGATGACCCAGAATTCATCTTGTGGATCAAGGTGCAACTGGGTGAGATTTGGTGGTTGAGGATACATACCAACCCTGAGTTCAGAATCTTTCATTCCGGGTGTTAAATGGCAACTGGTACACATTGCCGCATATTGCCCCGCGCCTTTGAGAATCAACTGTGGATCATTCAGATTCGGCACAACAATATCCTTTGAACGCAAATGAATCGATTGATTGCGTAAGGTCTGAAGTACCGTGAAGACAGGTTTAGTGTGATGATCATCGGCCCCGATGTTGTAGATACCCGAATACACAAAAATGCCTGCGCCAATTATGCCAATAGTGCCGAAGGTAACGAGCGCAATAAGATGGTGCTTGATGTATAACTTGATGTGCGGTTTCATAATATTATTCCTTTAAAATCAAAAGTAAATACAAGCATTCAATTCTTGATCAAAAATGGATTGATGGTCTTCACGGGCGAAACGCACGGTCTCACCGAAACGGCGCGTCCATACAAAACCAATGTACGGTGCGAACTCCCGCTTAACCTCATATTACATCGGCGATCTATTTAACAAGTGTAATCGCTGTCATGACTTCTTTCGTGCCTTGAGCTGTCAGTTCAAAATTTACTTTCTGACCTGCTTTTAAGCCGTCCAGTAATTTAGGATCAGCCACCTTAAAACCCATGCTCATCGGCGGCCAATTCAACTCTTTAATCGCTTGATGATTCAAAACAATCATTTTGGTCTGGGTATCAATGCTTTTGATGACACCCACACCATGAGCAACCTTAGCATCCGAAGATGCTTTCATTTTCATATTGCCCATATCCATACCGTGCATAGAACCTGCCGACATTGATGTGCCAGCAGGCATGTTGCTCATATCCATCCCTTTCATGCCGTCATCAGCCATCGCCGATGATAATGAAGCACCTAGCATAAGGGTGGTCAAAACAGAAATCGTAAATTTATTCATCGCAATATCCTCCCAAGATAAAAGTATGCGTAAGTCGCAATTCAGGCATAAATTTGCCATGACTTACGCCAGATCAATGTCACTAAGAATGGTGTTGTGCCTTCATTTCTCACACATGTGAGGAATAAACAAGCACATAAAAACGGATCAATGGCATTAAAACCAATGAACCTTTAAATCAAAGAGAGAATTAAATTGCGCGTGGCGGTCGCCACAATCCGAAGAGATCAGGCGAAGGGAGAAACTGAGTGGACTGGGCAACAATGTGCTGCGCAATCAAATATTGCGGTGTAGGCAGGGTAATGAATAAGGTGGAAACAGGATAAGCAAGTTGTGCGTTATACATTGCGCAATCTTGCCCAGACTTACAATGGCAAGTATAGGTAGAATGCTTCTTGGCGACTTTCATACAATCCATATTTGACATAGATTGCGGGTCTGACATGTTCATGGACATCATCATTGATGATGTCGCAGGCGCCGCCATTTCATCAGTGCTAGTCTGCATTTGCTGCATTGAACATGGATTATCGACTGGCATCGCAACCGCTGCCGATCCTACAGTGAGGATAGCAAAGGACAAAAAGAATGTGAAAATCAGTCGTAGGGTACGCATGCTTTATACTATCGGCATCCTCAAAAATTGGCAACATGGTGGTAAAGTGATTACAAATCACCTAAGAATCAGAAGTTTCTGAAAACATTTAGTATTTAACCCAACCTTTATTTATTGGCAATGCAAATAGCTTTCTATACAACGATTCAATAAATTCAATCAACCTCACGCCAGCGTTCTGCCACAAAGAAACTACTATGCCATATCCCAAGAAAGTGACGCCAACGGCACCAAACATATCAAACGGAAAATGAGCACCGAGAAAAACACGCGACCATCCGACGACAATGCCAATCAATGTTAAAGCTATACCAATCTTGAACAATCGTTGAAAAATGAATGTCACTGCCAGCGCGCTAAAAACAGTCATGTGATCACTTGGAAAAGAGGAGTCCATCGCGTGGGCAATAAACGTATGACCCAAGCCAATCATCGAAGGTCGAGGATGTTGCCAAACCATACCAATAAGTTGATTCAAGCCCAACGAGATAAAGCACACACAAAATGCCATTAATGCAATATGGCGGAGTTTTTCGCCACCCCAAAACCACATGACTAACAAGAGTAAAGGGATGCCGAAGATGAAATCATCAGCAGCAATCGTTGCAGCTTGAATGATCCACGAAGGAGTATTCAAGTTGGCGTTGATTTGCAAAAATAGTGACTGGTTGATACTTTCCATTAAACAATCCAAAAGGTTTCAATACACATTGAGCTAGATCAATACAGCCAAGCCTTGATAGCCCATATAAAATCCGACCATTAAAATCAAGGCACCAGAGAAATAGGGAGCTTTACGTGCAAACTCACCAAATCCACTCCAACGTTTCGAGACATGTTTAACGCTGAGTGCAGCTAAAACACCAGACATCACCATTGTCATCGCTAATCCAATACTAAAGCAGAGTACCAAAGTGGCTCCGAGCGCAACTTTCTTCAGTTGAAGGCAAATCAACAGTATTGTGATTGAAGCAGGACATGGAATTAGCCCGCCCGTGAGTCCAAACATCACAATTTGACCTGTCGTGACTTCTCGACTGGCGAAACGACGACGAATGTCATTCGCATGAGCAAGTTCATGCGGGTCTTGATATTCTGATCCCGAAATAAATAACTCTTCTGTCATACCCGTACCATGATCATGGGCGTGACCATGCTCAGTAAACTCGACATCGTAATCATGGCTATGATTCGCGTGACCTAGACTCAGACGCGCTGTGAATTGATGCGGCTCAGGAATTTCACGCTCAGACTCTATGTATCCGTCACGATGGACAAAAGTGAAGAGTTGTTTACTGCCATCATCGCGCTCAGTTTCGATTCTAACCTCACTTGCAGGCCAAACATGACCATGTTTATCTTCTTGATACAGGCGAAAACGTGGTGGTACGCCGTCCTCAAAAACATCTAGTCGAACAACACCATGACCTGTATCAATGCGCTTACTTTCGTCATGATGATCGTGTGAGTGATCATGATCGTCATGAGAATGACCGTGACCTGCAAGGTTCTGGTGACGCCAAGTACGCCACATCATCCAAAGCGCAATACAGATAATCAAAACCGCTGAAGCAACTTGAAAATAAGGCTCTGTCGCTTCCGCATTCCAATTACGACCAAAATACATGCCACTGAGCGCCACTAGCCAAACAATCGCCGTGTGCGAAAGCGTTGCAGATAGACCTAATAAAACAGCTTGGCCGACTGTGCCACGAACTGCGACGATAAACGCCGCCATCATGGTTTTAGAGTGCCCCGGCTCAAGCCCATGTAGCGCACCCAGCAATATTGCACTTGGAATAAACAACCAAGCATTGCCTTGTTGTAAGAGTGTTGAGAATTCAGTCATGGTGAGGTCTACAAGTATTTAGTGATTTGTTTAAATTCTTCAATGGATTCACTGGTGGGTGAACCATCTTTCAAAGCATGTTCAAGACAGTGGTCAATATGATCATGCACCAAAGTTTTCTTAGCGTTGCTGATAGCACCTTCAACTGCTTGTAGCTGCTGGGCAATATCAATACAGGCGCGTCCTGCTTCGAGCATTGCAATGGTACTTTCTAAGTGACCTTTGGCTCGCTTCAGGCGTTTGATGATGTCGGGGTGTGATGAGTGCGTTGTCATAGGGGGTATGGTATCCTCCCCCACAGGATGCGGTAAAGATATTTTTTCAAGTTAAGATGAAGTTTTATTTTTAAATAGCTAAACAAAACTGAGCCAGATTCAGCTGTAATCTACTAAGAGTCGCCGAAGGCACTTGGGGTACGTTCGGCGATTTTGGTAAGTATTATTTCTTAAATTCACCTAATTAATTTTTTCGTCAAACTGGAAATACTAAAGAATCACTTCGTCGGCATAATGCTCGTCACGACCTCATTCCCACGGTCAGTTTTCAGTTCAAAGCAGACCTTCTGACCTACTTTCAACCCATCCAGCAGTTTGTGATCTGCTACTTTGAAGCCCATTTTCATCGCAGGCCAGTTCAATGCTTTGATAGCTTGATGGTTCAAAACAACAATGTCTTTAGTGGCATCAATGCTTGTGATGACACCGACACCGCAAGCAGCCTTATCGCCTTTAGATGACTTCATTGACATCTTATCCATATCCATGTTGCGCATACATTCGGCTGACATCGACTGACTGCCTTTGGCAGCAC
Source organism: Moraxellaceae bacterium (assembly GCA_025363155.1). Lineage (GTDB taxonomy): Bacteria > Pseudomonadota > Gammaproteobacteria > Pseudomonadales > Moraxellaceae > Aquirhabdus. The sequence goes on along the minus strand of JANYEL010000174.1, from coordinate 33,120 downwards.
TATTTGATGTCTTGTCCATCATCGGCATGTTGCTCATATCCATCCCTTTCATGCTGTCATCAGCCAGAGCCGATAAAGAAGTACCCAGCATCAGCGTTACTAAAATTGCAGCCGTAAATTTATTCATCGCAATATCCTCATAGGAAAACAACAACAGGGGAACAGCATTAGGCTTTATCAGCCTTAAGAATCCGTCTGCGTAGCAAGCGATACGCAGCGGGAATAACAAACATCGACAATAAAGGCGCAGTGACCATGCCACCGACCATTGGCACCGCAATTCGACTCATCACCTCTGACCCTGTACCACTGCCCAAAAGGATGGGAATCAGACCTGCCAGAATGACCGCCACGGTCATGGCTTTAGGACGAACTCGTAGTACCGCTCCTGAACGAATCGCATCGTCCAGCTCTGGCTCAGTCAAAGCTTGGGTTTCAGATTTTGCCTCGGCACTGGCAATCGCTTGTTTGAGGTAAAACAACATCACCACCCCAAACTCGGCAGATACCCCAGCCAGTGCAATAAAGCCCACACCCGTTGCCACTGAAAGGTTGTAGCCCGCCAGATAGAGAAACCAAACACCGCCGACCAAGGCGAACGGCAACGTCACCATGATCATTACGGCATCTTGGATGTCCTTAAAAATCAGGTAAAGTAGGACAAAAATAATCAGCAGCGTTGCAGGAATAACCAATTTCAAACGTGCATTGGCACGTTCTAAAAACTCAAACTGACCTGAATAGGTGATGCTCATCCCTGCTTTGAGTTGCACATTCTTGGCGATGGCTTGACGTAGATCAGCCACCACGGATGACAAGTCGCGCCCGCGTACATCGATATACACCCAGCCCGTAGGACGCGCATTCTCACTCTTCAACATAGGCGGCCCGTCACTGATGCTGATATTGGCCACAGTGCCAAGGGTGATCTGTTGGCCGCTATTGGTCAGGATCGGTAGATTGCGCAGCCCCTCCAACGAGTCTCGAATCTCACGCGGATAGCGGACATTAATTGGATAACGCGCAAGTCCTTCAACCGTTTCGCCGACGTTCTCACCACCAACAGCCGTGGAAATGACAGTTTGTAAATCGGCAATATTGAGTCCGTAGCGCGCAGCCGCAACGCGATCAATCGTGACATCGACATAGCGCCCACCCATCAGTCGTTCAGCCAGCGCAGAACTGACGCCAGATACCCCTTTGGCGACCTGTTCAATCGATTTGGTCACTTGGTCTATATCAGCAAGATTGGTTCCCGACACTTTGACGCCAATAGGACTTTTAATTCCTGTCGCTAACATGTCAATACGGTTGCGAATGGGTGGCACCCAGATGTTGGTCAGTCCGGGCACTTTGACGACGTGATCTAGTTCATTGATCAATTTGTCTGGCGTCATCCCTTTACGCCATTCAGAGCGCGGTTTGAATTGAATCGTGGTCTCGAACATCTCCATCGGTGCGGGGTCGGTCGCACTTTCAGCACGTCCTGCTTTACCAAATACCGTCGCCACTTCAGGTACGGTTTTAATCAAGCGATCTGTTTGCTGTAGTAGTTCTGAGACTTTTGCAACCGATATGCCGGGCAAAGCTGACGGCATATACAACAAGTCGCCTTCGTCCATTGCAGGCATAAACTCACCACCCAGTTGACTAATCGGCCACAGGCTGGTGAGTAAGATGACAAATGCCACCAACAATGTGGTCTTAGGTCGGCGGAGTACCGCATCCAGCATCGGACGATAGAGACGGATTAACCCGCGATTGAGGGGGTTCTTCTGTTCACTGGGCAGCTTGCCGCGAATCCAGTAACCCATTAACACGGGTACTAAGGTGATCGATAGAATCGCAGCCCCAGCCATCGCATAGGTTTTAGTAAACGCCAGCGGCGCAAACAAGCGACCCTCTTGGGCTTGCAGGGTAAAGATCGGAATAAACGAAAGTGTGATGATCAGTAAGCAAAAGAACAATGCTGGCCCGACTTCACTTGCTGAATTAGCAATGATGAGCCAGCGCATATCGCTTTGTAGCACTTGATCGGGATGGTCATGCTGCCACGCTTCGATGTGTTTATGGGCATTTTCAATCATCACTACGGCGGCATCCACCATCGCGCCAATGGCAATAGCGATCCCGCCCAGTGACATGATGTTGGCGTTAATACCTTGATAGTGCATGGCGATAAACGCAATCAATATACCGAGCGGCAAGGAAATGATCGCAACCAGTGCTGAGCGAAAGTGCCAGAGAAAAAGGGCGCAGACCAACGCCACAACAATGAATTCTTCCAGCAGCTTATGACTAAGATTATCTACCGCACGATCAATTAATTGACTGCGATCATAAGTCGTGACTACCTCTACACCAGCGGGTAGGCTTTTTTTGAGTTCATTTAATTTGGTTTTGACGGCGACAATCGTTTCGCGTGCATTTTTTCCTGCGCGTAGAATGATCACGCCACCAACCACTTCGCCTTGCCCATTGAGTTCAGCAAGACCTCGGCGCATTTCTGGCGCGAGCTGGATAGTCGCAACTTGACCCAGCAAAACGGGGATGCCATTGGTAGAAGTGGATAGAGGGATGTTGCGAAAATCATCCAGCGTTTTGAGGTAGCCAGACGCGCGTACCATATATTCAGATTCGCCCATCTCCAGTACCGATCCACCTGTTTCCTGATTGGCTTTTTGGATGGCGTCGATGACTTTATTGAGGGGGATTTGATACGCCGCCATTTTGATTGGATCAAGGACGACCTGATACTGCTTAACCATTCCGCCAATGCTGGCAACTTCTGCCACATTAGTCAGACTTTTAAGCTCGTATTTTAAGAACCAATCTTGAATGCTACGCAGCTGCGACAGGTCGTGTTGCCCCGTTTTATCCACCAAGGCGTATTCATACACCCAACCCACGCCTGTGGCATCGGGGCCGAGTGAAGTTTTAGCGGATGCAGGCAGACGACCTTGCAGTTGATTCAGATATTCGAGTACCCGCGAACGCGCCCAGTACAGGTCAGTTCCCTCATCAAAAATCACATAGACAAAGGAATCTCCGAAGAATGAGTAACCACGGACAGTCTTGGCTCCGGGTACTGATAACATGGTGGTTGTTAATGGATACGTCACCTGATTTTCAACAATCTGCGGTGCTTGACCGGGATAGCTGGTACGAATAATCACTTGGACATCAGACAAGTCTGGCAGTGCATCAATAGGTGTATTTTTGACTGCCCAGACGCCCCATGCCGTAATAAACACTGCCGCGAGTATTACCAAGAAACGATTAGCAATTGATCCACGAATAATACGGGCAATCATGGCTGATTCCCCTGCATGGCACTGTCCGTAGTCTTCACCAGAGTCGCAATGACATAATCATAGTTCACTGGGTTGAAGCCAAAATTGACTTGATCACCCACCCTGATCCTAGTAGCCATTTTCGCGTCAGGTAATTTAAACGTCATGGTCATCGCACCCCAACCGATAGCAGAGATAGGATGATGCGAGATGGTGATGTCAGCGTCAGTAATCGACTCCACCTTACCCATGCCTTGGTATTGAGATGCTGTAGCAGCAGGCATCTTTGTCGAAATAGGATTACCAGAGTTCATCTGTGCAAGTACACCTTGCAAACTGGCTTCGGAGTCAATCAAGAACTGTCCCGATGCAACCACCTTCTGACCCGCCTGTAATCCGCTCAAAATGGCGATCTGACCATTCATAGCTTGTCCGAGTTCTACTTGTACAGGTTGGAAGTGACCGCCTTCTAACGCCAAAATAACGACATTCCGTGGGCCTGTACGGATTACCGCTTCTTCAGGGATGAGTAACTGAGCTTGGCTATTTCCCGTCTGCAATTGGACTTGTGCAAACATGCCCTGTTTTAACTGACCACTGCGATTCGGTAACTCAACTCTCACTCGCAGTGTTCGACTCTCCATATTCAAATCAGGTAAAACCGCAATGACTTTGCCGTGAAAGGTGTCACTCGGATAAGCCGTTAAATGTGCAGTGATCAAGTTGCCCACTCGAATCTCACCAGCTTGTGCTTCAGGCACAGCCGCTTCCAACCAAACACTATCCAATCCGTTAATCTTTACCAGCGTTTGACCAGCACTCAATGTCATACCAGAGCGAACGTCCAAGGTTTGAATGACGCCACTGATCGGGGCTGACAATGTGATCGTAGCTTGAGGTTGTCGTGTTTTTTCAACACGGGCAATCAAATCTGCAGGCATGCCGAGCAACTGTAATCTTTGTCTTGCGGCATTGATGAGAGACTGATCGCCCATCTTGAGCACAGCTAGGTATTCAATCTGTGCAGCAGCCCAGTCAGGCACAAGCAGGTCAGCAATAGGTGAACCTTTTGCAACCAAATCCCCAGCAGCGCGGGCATAAACTCGTTCCACAAAACCATTGCTGCGCGTCTGCATGACCGCAACCAGACGATCATTGAGTTGGATCGTACCTGTCACGGTAATACCGCTATTAAGGATACCTTGTACAACTTGAGCCACACGAACTCCTAAATTTTGGGTGATGTTTGGATCAATTTTGATACTCATGGCATTGGCTGCACTGCCATCACTGCCACTGTCCGCATATTTGGCTACCAGTTGCATATCCATAAAAGGCGACTTGCCCGGCTTATCAAAATGTTGATCTGGCTTCATCGGATCGAACCAGTACAATGCTTTGGCATTACCTTGAGTACCACCTTGAGCCATATCTGACATGTGTTGCATCTGGTGATTAGCGTACCAATATCCCACACTACTTCCCACGCCGAGAGCAGCACCAATCGCAACCACTAATCCTGCTAATTTTATATTTGGATGCTTCATTTGATATTTGCTCCCTGTAGGTCATCAACACTACCTCCGCCATAAGCGTAATAGAGTTGCGCTGCGGTGACGGCACGCATATTTTCAAGAGTGATTATTTTGAGGCGTTGTTCAATGAGTTCGCGGCGAGTCGTCAGGACTGCAATGAGATCAGCTTTGCCTGCTTGATAGCTGGCAAGCTGTAAGGCGACTTTCTGCTGTGTGAGCGGTAATTCAGTTGAATTTGCGCGCTCAAGTTGTCGATTCAGCGCAACGTAATCCGCCAAATCGTTTTCCAGCATATTGGTGTGGTCGCGCAATATCACTTCGCGCTGAGCATCAATATCCTCTTGTTCAGACATTGCTGCGGCAATCAAAGGATCGATACGATGGGATGTGAAGATAGGGAGTTCATAGGTCAGTTGCACGCCGATCATGTCGCCAAACTGAGGTGCGCGGTGATAATAACCAAACTCAACGCTCATATCAGATTTTTTCAGAGATCGTGCTTCTGCGATTTTGGCATCAGCCAATTCAGATTCTGCGGTAAATGCTTGTAGCTCAGGGTGATGATGCAAGTGTTGGTGTAATTGTTCTGCGTTGATCGGCAATTCGGGTGCATCTTGAGTGAGCATTTGATCAACATTTTGATCGAAGCCATTCCCAGACTGTACCCCTAGATAACGACGTAATGCTGATTTTGCTTTGCTCAAATCACGGTTCAAATCATCCAGTTGGTCTTCAAGTTGTGCAGCTTCCTGTTGAGGTAGTACAGCATCTGTGACTTGACTACGACCCGAAGCAATTTGCGCGCGCACAGTTTGAGCAAGCAACTTATTTTCGGAGAATAAGGAATTGAATAACGCAATTTTGCGTTCTAAGTAGTAACGGTTAAACCACGCAATAGCGGTATTTTCTCGTAACTTTAAACTTGTAATCGGTCGCTGTGCTTGCGCGACATCGACCTTGGCATTACTCACATCGACTTGCGCTCGTCGTTTAGCCGCATTGGGAATATCCTGCATGATGCCGAACTTTGACATCGTCATGTTGTCTCTGTTTAGCTGCCCAGCCGCATTGCCCGTAACGGGAAAATTGTCGAGACCCGCGTAGATTTTTGGATTCGGTAGTGATCCAGCAGGTATATCTGCTGATTGTGCTGCATCAATTTGGGCGTTGTTAGCCTTAAGTTCTGGCGAATTCTGCTCGGCAATGGTGAGCGCTGCATTCAGTGAGAGTGGTGCAGCATCAGTCGCGCAGGAAGCAAATACCAACGCCATAGGCAACATCAGCCATATAGACCGATACCAGATCAATGTGATCAAAAATGGAGACATGCCCTCATTCCCTAGAATAGACACACGCAGGCGCGTGCAAATGGTTCAACGGCACAAAAGCCAATGAACCTCTAAATCGATAGGTGAATTAAAGAGCGCGCGGGGGTCGCCACAATCCGAATAGATCGGGCGTAGGCACAAAATCAGAGGATTGATCTATGTAATGTTGCGAATTTAAGTGTTGTGGATTCGGCTGGGACACAGTGATGTTTGACGCTGGATAAGCAAGTTGGACGCTATACATCACACAATCTTGCCCAGATTTACAGTGGATCGTATTACTGGTATGCGTTTTTTCGACTTTCATGCAATCCATATGAGGCATGGTTTGCGAGTCATCCATTTGCATAGACATCATCATGGATGAAGTATCAGGCATCGCCATTTTTACTTGTTCAGCCTGCATTTGTTGCATAGGACATTGACCATTGACTGACATGGCAACTGCTGCAGATCCTACGGAGAGGATAGCAAGAGACAAGAAGCATGTGAAAATCAATCGAAATATACGCATTTTCTGGATAATATTCCTCTTCAGATTGTTTGGCAACACACGTATTGTTCGTTCTTTGCCATCTCTTTAGACATCACTCTGTTCACCACCAAGAGACGCAATAATCGGACAAGGCAATTCTGAATTGGTGTGTTCGCATTCATTCAGAAGCTGTGTGAGCACAGTTTGCATCTGCTTAAGGTCGGTAATTTTTAATTCAATTTGTGCTAAGCGTGCTGCGGTGATTTTCTGAATGAGTTCTCGATGATGATTGCCATGCAACGATAGCAGCTCAACAATTTCATCCAGACTAAAACCTAATTCTTGTGCACGTTTAATAAAGCGGATGCGCTCAATTAAACTCAAAGGATATTGGCGGTATCCCGTCGTTTTATCAGGGGTTGGCAACAATCCTCGGCTTTGGTAATAACGAATGGTTTCAATGCCGACTTGAGCACTTTTGGCGAGCTTGCCAATGGTGGTTGTTTGCATGATGTGATCACACCTAAAAAAACTTGACTCTGGGGTTGACTACTGAGTTTAGCCTAACACTATTCCCACGTCTTGAGTGCATGATTATGTATCCCGAACCAACAACCGATAGCAAAAATAATAATCCTTCCCAGCCTGAATCATCATGTTGCTCAAAACCTAAAGAAGAGCCGCAACCACAGGTTCTGTATCATCACGATAAAGTAATAGTTCAAAAGCACTCCTGTTGCGGAGGACAACAATCACACGAAAAATCAGATACTGTAGATGTATCCGCGACCGAACATGATCCTGTTTGTGGCATGGTCGTCAGTCTGAGTTCACCACATCATCACGACTATCAGGGCAAAACCTACCACTTTTGTAGTGCCCGTTGCTTAACTCGTTTTGCCGACACACCTGAACAGTTCTTAGATGATCAACAAAAGCCAGCAGCGCAACCCATCATTGCGGGTGCGATCTATACCTGCCCAATGCACCCAGAAGTCCGTCAAAACCATGCAGGGTCGTGTCCAAAATGTGGTATGGCGCTAGAGCCTGAATTACCCAGCTTAGAGGATGGCGACTCACCAGAATTGGTCGATTTTCGGAATCGTTTTTGGTGGAGTTTACCGCTGACGATTATTGTCTTTTCTTTGGCAATGTTCGGGCACAATTTTCATCTCATCAATCCAGCCTTGCAAAGTTGGGTTGAATGGCTATTGGCGACACCAGTGGTTGTGTGGGCGGGTTTGCCATTTTTTATACGCGGATTCCAGTCGGTTTTGAATCGTAGTCCAAACATGTGGACTCTTATTGGTTTAGGCACTGGGGCTGCCTATACATACAGTGTGATTGCGACAGTTGCGCCTCAACTATTTCCAGCAGCATTTAAAGGAATGAATGGACACGTTGGGGTCTATTTTGAAGCTTCGGCTGTCATTATCTCTTTAACTTTGTTTGGTCAATTATTGGAACTGAAAGCACGCTCGCAAACTTCAAATGCCATCAAATCTTTACTGGGTTTAGCTCCAAAAACCGCACGACGGATCAACGATGATGGACAGGAAGAAGATGTACCCTTAGATCAAGTTCATGTCGGTGACATATTGCGCGTAAGACCCGGCGAGAAAGTGCCTGTGGATGGTGTGGTGGTCAGCGGTACCAGTTCGATTGAAGAATCAATGATTACAGGTGAACCTATTCCAGCGCATAAACAAACGGGTGATCAGGTGATCGGTGCAACACTGAATACCACGGGTTCATTAACCATTCGCGCAGAGCGTGTCGGTGCAGAGACTATGCTTTCACAGATCGTGCAAATGGTCTCGCAAGCCCAAAGATCAAAAGCACCAATGCAACGCATGGCAGACCAAGTCGCAGGCTATTTTGTCGTTGCTGTGGTTACGGTCTCGATCATCACCTTTTTTGCATGGGGATTTTTAGGATCAACATCAGGCTGGGTCTATGGGCTACTGAATGCAGTTTCGGTACTCATTATTGCTTGTCCGTGTGCGTTAGGACTAGCCACACCCATGTCAATCATGGTCACAACGGGTCGCGCTGCGAACCAAGGCATCCTTTTTAAAGATGCCGCAGCAATTGAAAGTCTACGCACTGTCGATACACTCATTGTCGATAAAACAGGAACATTGACAGAGGGGCACCCTCGTTTTGATCAAGCCATTGCAGCCACTGAATTTCAATCTCTTCAAGTTCTGCAATTAGCAGCTAGTCTGGATCAAGGCAGCGAGCATCCTTTGGCGGCGGCCATCGTGAAAGCAGCACATGAACAGGAAATAAAACTAGATCAACCTGAACAATTTGATTCAATCACAGGTCAGGGTGTTACGGGGAAAATCAATGGGAAGTCACTATATCTAGGTAATATGAGCTTAATGCAACAGCAGCACATTGATACCAACACTTTGCAGCATCGGGCTGAAGAGTTGCGTCTACAAGGTGCCAGCGTCATGTATCTCGCAGTTGAAGGTAAGTTGGCGGGAATTCTGTCGGTACATGATCCGATTAAATCCACTACTGACGCAGCACTTGGTGCTCTAAAAAATGCAAATATAAAAGTAATCATGGCTACGGGTGATGGTCTTGCCACTGCAAAATCCGTCGCTACACAATTGCGTATTGAAGAATATTATGGCGAAGTACGACCAGAAGATAAATTGAACCTCGTCAAGAAACTGCAAAGTGCAGGTCATATCGTAGCGATGGCGGGTGATGGCATTAATGACGCCCCAGCCTTAGCTCAAGCAAATATTGGTATTGCAATGGGTACAGGTACGGATGTCGCCGTCAATAGCGCACAAGTAACACTCATTAAAGGTGATCTACGTGGAATCACTATCGCACGGTCTTTATCCGAAGCGGCGGTACGCAACATGAAGCAGAATCTAGGATTCGCATTTTTATACAATGCTCTTGGCATTCCTCTTGCGGCAGGCGTTTTGTACCCAGTAACAGGGTGGCTGTTATCTCCGATGATTGCTGCTTTGGCAATGAGCTTAAGTTCAGCGTCGGTGATTACTAATGCGCTAAGACTTAGAAGTAGTAATCTTAAGTAGTTGATGAGAATTTCATCTTTTTAGCAAATAGCCCGTTCACTGAAAAAAAACAGTGAATAGGCTTTGTTTGGGCGTGGAAGTTTGCCTGTAAAAAAAATTATGATCACTTTTGACTCTCGAACTGAATCTTAAACGTGACAGTATCTTGAGCAGAAAAAGCTTCTATTTGACCACCATGAACCTGAACAATCGACTTTGTAATAGCCAATCCTAATCCTGTACCCTCTTCAGTACGCTGTCTCGAAAGATCAGTACGATAGAATCGATCAAATAAACGTAGAAGTTGCTCTTTCGACATGGTTGTTGCTTCATTCTGAATTGTAATGGCTATCAATTGTTCTTGTTGGCTCAGGTGAAGAGAGACAATACTGTTTTCCTTGCCATGACGGATAGCATTTGAAATCAAGTTACTCAATGCGCGGCGTAACATCAATTGGTCACTCTGCATTACCGCTGACCCAGATAGACTGAGTTTCATCCCTTTATCGGCAGCTAATGCATCGTAAAATTCAAACAATGCAATCACTTCTTGTCGCAGGTCTACTTTCTGCAAGTACTGCAAACTTAAGCCGTGCTCAGCTTTGGCCAAAAAAAGCATATCTGAGATCATGCGAGCCAGCCGTTCATATTCCTCTAAATTAGAAAACAAGACATCTTGATAAGCTGGAATATCACGAGGTTTAGATAAACACACTTGCGTTTGTGTCATCAGAGCGTTAATCGGTGTCCTTAGTTCATGTGCGAGATCGGAGGAAAAGTCAGTGAGCCGACTAACCGCATCCTCTAGTCGATCTAACATGGAGTTAAACGCTGCTGCTAAGGGTTTAAGTTCTGTCGGTGCATGATTTTCATCCAATCTCCCAGTTAAATTCTGCCCAGATATTCCTTCCGCGACTAGAGCCATTGAATGAGCTGGACGTAATCCTCTCCGTGCTGCAAACCAACCTAAGATCATTAGGCTCATTGTCGCAACGCCCCCAATCATCAAGAGTTGTTGTCGAAATTCATCCAGAAAGTGAGAGTGAGCCGTCGTTTCAACTCCGACAACAATGCGATCACTCTCTGATGATTCCGTTCGTGAATGTTTAACGATGATACCGCGATAGTCCTTTTGGTTAATCCTCCACTCAACCAGTGGTGACAATTTGCCATATCGGGTCGGTTGGTCTGGAATTGAAGCACTGACAGTTGCCAACAATGGAGTACCGATTGGGCGTTCAATTTGCACCATCAATCCATGGTGCCCAACTAAAGCATCATTCAGTTGTTGAATCAGCAGGGGTTGATTTTGAGGTATTTGCAGTAAGATATTTTCTATTAATGACACTTTTCCTTCAAGCAGAGCGCGATCTTGCTTCTCAAAATGATGCATGACCAATTGATGAATCACTATGCTCATAATTAGGAGAATAAGTGCGGTAAAAAAGGTGAAAATTAAACTAATACGTAGACTAATTGAACTAAGCAGACTCATCATCGCCAACCTCCAGCACATAGCCCATGCCGCGAATGGTTTGGATGAGTCTTGGACTAAATCCCAGATCGACTTTACTGCGTAATCTTTTGATGGCAACTTCGACCACGTTAGTATCACTATCAAAATTCATGTCCCAAACTTGGGATGCAATCAGGGAGCGCGGTAATATTTCGCCTTGTCGTCGCATAAAAAGTTCAAGTAAAGCAAATTCTTTAGCAGTTAAATCAAGTCGTTGACCAGCACGTGTTACGCGTCTACGACGTAGATCCAACTCTAAATCGGCCACACAAATCACATCCTCTTCTCGTTGTTGTCCACGACGTAATAAGCTCATGATCCGCGCGAGTAGCTCGGCAAAAGCAAATGGTTTGATTAGATAATCATCTGCACCAAGTTTTAAGCCTTTGACTCGATCATCAATTTCATCTTTCGCAGTGAGGAATAGGATCGGCATCGTTAGTCCTGCTTGTCTGATTGCCGACAGCACTGACCAACCATCAAGCATTGGTAACATCACATCTAAAATGATTAAGTCATAAGTTTCAGAAAGAGCTTGATGCTTACCTGATAGACCATCAGAGACCCAATCCGTGATATATCCCGCCTCACTGAGACCCTGCTTCAAATAATCACCTGTCTTTAGGTCATCTTCAACCAATAAAATTCTCATGTCGGCTTCAATTTCGTTTCAATGTTAACAACAGGATACTGCTTGCAGCACTGCATTGTCTGCAAAATGACAAAAATGTCATTTTCATGTCATGCTGATGTTGGCTTATCAATGTGAATATACCTCGTAAAATTTAAGCAGCCATAACGGACTGGAAAACCATTGATGACTACATCGGTTTCGTACGTATTGCCGACTTGATCATTTAAAAATTCATGAGGGATGGAATGTTCGATTCGTTTAAACAACTTATTTCAAAGTCAAAACAGCAGCGTTGGAATCGAGAGTATCGAAATGGCAAATGGGAGTACTTGCATAGCTTATGTGAGTTGGGGCACAACAGTATTTTAGCTGGATATGCTGGTTTCTTAGGCGTGGAATCTGTATTAGATGTGGGCTGTGGTAGTGGCAATTTACCACGTCTCTTGAGCGGCATTAATTTTTATGTTGGGATTGATATTAGTCCTGTTGCTTTATCACAATTAAGTGAACGAATGGGTGATGCGTTTAAGTATCAATTGATAGAAGCTAATTTTGATAATTTTACACCAACAGAATTTAAGGTCGATTTAGTGATTTTTAATGAAAGTCTTTATTACAGCAAAAACCCATATAAAACATTGCAGTCTTATACTAAAACATTAACTCCTGATGGGCGAATAGCTATTTCAATGTTCGAGAACTCTCGTGCTCCTGAAGTCTGGGACGCTGTAGATAAATTATTTGAAACTATGGATAAGACGACAGTCACAATTGACGACAAAACATGGGTTTGTCGATTGCTATCACCTCACTCCCGCTAAAATGAAGAACACTCCAGATTTAATCAATTTTCGGAATAATTTATGAAACTTTTTACTCAGCAAAGCTTTGTGATAACAATTCTCATCGCTCTTAGTACCACGACTGTTTGTGCACATGATCCCGCAGAACATGCAAAAGAAGTCACCCAAGCAAAAGCCGATAATGAAGCAGAGAAGTCACACTTATCCGCCATGTCAGAAGATGACTTAGAAGTTGTGACAGATCATGGTCATACCGAGGGTACTCCAGATGAAAAATCTCCACATGCACATGGAGATGAGGAAAGTATTTTAAAAAATAATACTTTATATATAGAGCGGAATTTATTAACTACACCCCAGCCGGTTATTCCACAGCAACCCATAATGCTACCAGCGATTCCAAGTAAACCTTGATGTACGGTACTTGGGTTCGTAAAATATTGTGCAGAAATATAATATAACCAATTAAATATTATAAGTTATTTAATATAGTAGCAGTTATGCTTGTGAAGTAAGCGGATTCATCTCAGTTGTACTTGAGACACTCTTCCTCAGATGAGCTGACGAAGACCGCAGCCTTCATTGTCAGTGGCTACATCGCTTTCTTTGTATGTGCATTGCTCGTGAAAAGCTACTTGCCAACGGCAGGAAAATGAATACTTTCAATAAAACTGCATTTTAGCTTTCCTTACTCAATGCCGATGACCGATGTAATGTAACCAGTCACTAACAAGATAGAAAATCCAAGCGACATTTCAAACAAAATGGCATAGCTTAGTTGCTTCGCAAATCGCGAATGCTCTAGTCGAGGCGTGAAATACCATTTATTAAATGCAGCTAAAAGTAAAATAGATGCAACAAGAGCCAGTTTAAGGATGAAGCCATGACCATACGGTGTGGTCAACAGGATGTGAATGTCCTTAAGTAGCATAATGGCAACTGTTAACCCACAGACAACTAAAAGCCCGACAATCATTGCTGCAATTCGACCGAACAAGTGCATGCTGTCTTTTAGTGGCATTCCTTCGATGGTGCGACTAAGCATCCATAATGGAAACAGCGCACCCATCCAGAGCGACATCACAACAATATGAATGGAGATTAAGATCTGAGCAAAGAGAGATAAATTGGTGACATGACCTAACTGAGAAAAGCTTGTCACAATAACCAATGATGCCAGCGCGATAATCGCTCCTTCAGCCCAAGATGGATGACTTGTTTGCTGCGAAGACCACCGATATTTTTTTGCAATTAGTAATACTGCGACGATAGAAAAACATAATGTTCTGGTGATCTGAATCGTTCCCACTGGACTATGCAACAAGATTTTTAAAAAAATGGGATCAATAATACCTTGCAAGCCAGTATTAGCAAAGCTCCCAACCTGAATAAAGAAGCTGGCAATACTAGAGAAAGTACCAAAAACTGCACCTAAGAGCATGTAATTGATGATTGTTTTTTTGATTAGCGGGTATTCTGAAAGAAAAAAGTACATGAATGAACCACCAATCACAAATGCCATACCCGCATATAGCATTACTTTTTCAATCCAACCTGCCCATAACCAATATTCTGAAGCCATCATTATTCTTCCAGAAAAAAGCTCGATGCCAGTCTGTATGGCATCGGGCGGGATTAACTCCAAGAGTGTTCGTTTTTTATTTCACGGTAAATTGATAACTTCCACTCATGTTGTGACCGTCATCACCCATGATGGTCCAGCTCTCGATATACGTTGATTTGGCTAGTTTTGGCACTGAAATATCAAAGCTCTTCTTCATGACAGAAGAAACTTTAAAATTCAGTGGAACATCCTTTTTTTGGGCATTAGTCAGTTTCAGTCCCATCAACATCACGGGTTCACCGAAAGTCAGTGTTAGCTTGGATGGCGCAGTAACTTTTGAGTTTACTGCTGGGATAGCACTTTGCAGCGTTGTGTGGGCAAAAGCGCTCGTAGTAGTCATTGCAACAGCAGATATAATGATTGCATTACGGACATTAATTAAGGTTTTTTGAAAAGCTTTCATGAGGTATTTCCTATCGTTAAATGAGTAAGTAATGAATTTTTCGTCAACAAAAATTTAAGACGATCGTAACTTGTTGGTATTCATCTTAGTATTGAAAGATTGACATGATGATGACTTAGAAATGACATTTGTGTCATTTTGGAGCGAGAATTGAAAAAATGGAAGAATATCCGTCTGCCAAATTGGGTTGCGTCTATAAGTGATAAATAACAACAAGAGTCGTAATCTTATCGCTTTAGAGAAGTGATATCTGAAAATGACAAAAATGTCATTTTCAAGTCATGTTGATGTTGGTTAAACAGCGCGATGATGCGGGTTGATATCACGCTTCTATATTTAATCTGTTTTGGAGTAGTTCATGAAATTATTAACCCGTCAAAGCTTTGCAATTACAGTACTTCTTGCACTCATTACCCAAACTGTTTGGGCGCATGATCCAGCCGAGCATGCAAAAGAAGAAGCCGAAAAATGTGAATCTATGCAAAAAATGGATATGTCAAAGATGGATCCTAAAGATCAAGTCATGCAAGCTATGATGCAAAAGTGTGCAAAAAAAACCCTCTAAGGCTGTACACGATGTAATCCCAGCAATGGACCATAGCCAAATGAAAAATATGAAGATGGATGACATGAAAAGCATGCCCATGAAAATGGATCATTCCAACATGGCAATGCCTGAGACCACTCCATCTAGTAAATAACCTATCATCTTCAACAAAAAACCAAGTCATCGAGATCAAGAAGAGGGCTTGTGATTTTTAATAAAGTTTGCTGTCAATGAGTGACTTTATTGCGGTGATCGGTGGTTTTGTATCTCTCTATACCAACATCTGCTTCATGGGAGCGGATGTGCTTCATACAAAGCCAGTTTACTCGGTGCTAGATCCGTTACGTGACTGATCTATCGCTATGAACTAAAAACATTGTCGTTCCCTCACTCGACAACCCCCAAATGCGGTTCTCTGGTGGACAAAACTATAACGGGATGTAATGTGTAATGGTTTAGTGTATGCCGTACATGGAGCTCAGTTCAAAAAATATTATAGGTGCTGTATGACTCATCAATTATCAAGACGACAGTTTGTTCAAGGTATCACGGTTGCGGGACTCGCTGTGAGTACGGGTGTGTGGGCTAAGTCTGACAAACTATCTGCTGTCGCCACTCAAGTTACGAGCTTAAAGGGCAGCCAGTTTGATTTAACAGTTGATGAGGCTATGGTCAACTATACGGGCAAGCCACGCATCGCAACGGTGATTAATGGCAGCTTACCAGCACCTGTCCTGCATTTTAAAGAAGGTGAAACGGTCACGATTCGCGTTACCAATCGCCTCAAAGAGCAATCATCGATCCATTGGCATGGCATATTGCTGCCTTTTGGAATGGATGGCGTGCCCGGTATTAGTTTTAAAGGCATTGAGCCGGGACAAACCTTTACCTATCAATTCCCCATTCTGCAAAGTGGCACTTATTGGTATCACTCCCACTCAGGTTTCCAAGAACAGACTGGCATGATGGGCGCCATCGTTATTGAACCGCGCGATGGCGAGACGATTCAAGCTGATCGTGACCATGTGATCATGCTCTCGGACTGGACCGATGCCAACCCGATGATGCTGCTCAATAAGCTTAAAATGGAATCGGGTTTTGATAATTACCAGATGCCTACAGCCACTAAATTCTTGGCCGATGTGCGCAAGAATGGCTGGAGGAACACCCTTGCTGATCGCAAGATGTGGAATGAAATGCGCATGATGCCCACCGATTTCACCGATCTTTCAGCGCATACCTTTACCTATCTCATAAACGGTACGAATCCAGCATCAAACTGGACGGGTCTATTTAGCAAAGGCGACAAGGTGCGTTTACGTTTCATCAATGGTAGTGCTCAAACCATATTTGATATACGCATTCCGGGACTTAAGCTGACCGTGATTGGTACTGATGGTCAACTGGTCGAGCCGGTCACCGTCGATGAGTTTAGAATAGGCGTTGCTGAAACCTATGATGTTTTAGTCGAGCCGAGTGATGATGCCTACACCATTTTTGCCCAGAATATTGATCGCTCTGGTTATGCCCGTGGCACCTTAGCCGTCAAAGCCGGTTTGTCCGCTCCTATTCCACCGTTGGACAAAATTCAATGGCTCAGCATGACTGACATGATGGGTGATATGTCGGCTAGTACGATGGCTAAGCATGCTAAGACTGAATATGGTTTTAGTACAGATATGCATGTCGATATGCCTCGTACCAATCTTGATGATGCTGGCGTTAACCTACGCGACAATGGCCGCCGAGTCTTGACCTATGCCGATTTACATTCAATAGGGAAAGCCAATCAAGAGCAGCGCGATCCCACGCGTGAAATTGAAATGCATCTCACAGGAAATATGGAGCGCTACATTTGGGGCTTCGACGGACTGACCTTTAAAGAGTCTAAACCAGTACGTCTTGCCAAGGGTGAGCGGGTACGAATCTCATTAGTGAATGACACAATGATGACGCATCCCATGCATCTTCATGGCATGTGGAGTGACTTGCGTGCGCCTAATGGTGATTTTCAAGTTCGTAAACATACAATTGTTGTGCAACCCGCACAGAAAATCTCGTTTGACGTCACTGGTGAAGCGGGCCGCTGGGCATGGCACTGCCATCTGCTCTACCATATGGAGTCAGGCATGTTTCGCGAAGTGGTGGTGGATTAATCATGAAAAATATATTAACGCTGAGCCTATTAGTATTGAGTCTGCCAGTTTTGGCGGCGGAACCCCGCATGGATCATTCGGGTATGGACATGAGCTCGATGTCAGGGATGGACAGGAAAATGGATATGTCTAAGACAAAGACTAAAGTAGTGGTTAAACCGAAGGTTAAGTCCTCTGCTATTAGTAAAAAGGTACCAAAAAAGGGTCGTTCGATGAACATGTCAAACATGGATCACGGTTCTATGGATATGAGCAAAGGTTCAATGGACATGTCAAACATGGATCACAGCTCTATGGATATGGGCAAAGGTTCAATGGACATGTCAAACATGGATCACAGCTCTATGGATATGGGCAAAGGCTCAATGGACATGTCAAACATGGATCACGGTTCTATGGATATGGGGGGGATGCAAATGGGCAAGATGCAAGGCGGTTCTGCACCTCCAGATGCGCGCAGTCCTGATTATTCACAAGGTCGTGATTTTGGTCCGATTGCACCGCCTGAAATGATGGGCAACGGCATTATGATGAGTGTGATGCTCAATCAACTTGAGGTTGCTCGCAGTCATGGAAAAACCGAAGGTGGTTACGATATCGATGCATGGGTCGGTTCAGACTGGAATCGTCTTGCATTGAAAGCTGAGGGTGATACTGCTAATAGCAAACTCGAAGATGCACGAACCGAGTTGTTATGGCGTAAACCCATTGATATTTTTTGGAATACCGAGCTTGGATTGCGCCAAGACAGTGGAAAAGAAAAAGGACAGACATGGCTGGCATTCGGCTTAAATGGCATTTCGCCGTATTGGCTTGATCTTGGCGGCACAGTCTATATTGGTAACGAAAATCGCGCTGCACTACGCTTAGAGGCAACCTACGATTGGCGTATTACACAACGTTTGATTCTACAGCCCACTATAGAGGCGAATTTGTATAGCAAAGATGACCCAGAGCGTGATGTTGGTAAAGGATTCAGTGATTTACAAGCGGGGTTGCGTCTGCGTTATGAGATCACACGCCAGTTTGCACCCTATGTCGGAGTCGAAATAGTGCATCAATATGGCAAGACTGCGGAGCTGTTGCGTGCCTATAGCGAGCCAACAAGTAAAACGATTGCAGTTGCCGGCGTGCGGCTTTGGTTTTAAAAGAATAAATGAAGAGTTTAAATTCAGGGATGAACATACGTCGATTATTACCATTGCTATTGCTCGGATTTAGCGGTGTCCTGTGTGCCAATGAAGTACCAGCGAGCCACCACATGTCTACTATGTCCGATACTGAACTTGAAGCAGTGACGGATCACGATCATAGCAAGGAGGTTTCTGAAGAAAATTCACCACATACTCATGGTGATCAAGAGAGTCTTTTAAACACAGTACGTTTAAAGACAGATCAGCAGGTTGTGACCATGCCGCAGTCGATCGGCTCACCATCACAACCGATTACATCATCAGTGAACCCGAATAAACTCTGATGTATACAGGACTTAATCTAACTAACGCATGCTGAACCCAACGTGCGTTTTTGATGCATGATCGTCTATGATAGGACGATAGTTTTTGCCAGATGGAATGCTTGAATGATTGATGCCCAAAATGAAAATCCCATGCTCAGACGCCTCATTGAACGTTGGCGCGAAGATCAAGGGGGAACTTACCAATCATGGTTTCTATGGGAAGAGCGCATTAAAAACTTTCGCTCGATTCGGCGTGGCTTACAAGCTGTCACTGCTGAAATTGAACGCGGCGAGTTTGGGAACCTTTACAGGGGTTCTTCACTTGAAACCGTCGTTGCGTCTATTGCCGAACAGCGCCAGATATTTAAAGGAGCTGACCATGCCTTTTTATGGAAGCCTAAACTCAGAATCCCAGATATCTATGAAAGTGCAGATAACCAAAAAGCCTTTGGTCGTTTCTTATCGACCTGCCTATGCTGCCAAAGTGATCAAGCCCTGATTGATGCAATACATATTTTGCATCACCACGGTATTAAAGGCTTAGGACCAGCAGTCGCTAATCTCCTGTATTTTCTTCACCCTACACGTACCCCACCATTTAACACGGCAATCGTCGCAGGTTATAACCAAATCACGGGGGGTAACGTCAAGCTGGGTCGGTGGCCAGATTATGTGGCCATGAGAAGTGGTATCTTGGAGTTGAATCAGCAATACCATGACCTGTTTTCTAATGATCTTGGTGCAATTGCAGGATTCTTATTTGATGTGGGCAAAGGTCGTTATCCTGTGATTCCTCAAGAAGATAATGCCACTGCACTGCAACGATTCAAATTGGAATTGGCCAAAGTCCATGAAGACAGTGCGGCTTCGGTCAAGGCTCTGAAACTAGCACAAGAGTCAGATCATACCCATACAAGTGTACAAGGTTGGCTAAGAGACTTAGGCCATGCATTAGGTTTTTCAGTATGGATTGCTAGTAATGATCGTAAACGACAATATGGCGAAACGGTATTAGGAACAGGGTGTTTATCAAGCCTGCCCACAGCGCTTGCAAACTCGGATGCCGCAGAGGCGATTGGCTTAATTGATGTACTTTGGCTTGAGACAACTGGTGACGTCATCGCTGCGTTTGAGGTCGAACACAGCACCAGTATTTACTCTGGCATTGTCCGAATGCTCGATTTGGCCATGAGTCTACCAGAGCGGGCTCATTTGCCATTGTTTCTAGTAGCGCCAGATACTCGTGAGGAAGATGTCCGTAAGCAGATCAACCGACCTGCCTTTGGCAAAATTGATGCACTCAATTTACGTTTTATTGCCTATGGTGATCTCAGTAGCAATCGCGAGGCGATTAGTCGTTTTGGGACGGGGATGAAGGCGATTGAAGCGCTTGCAAGGGTATTGTAATACTGTTTAATCACACACCTCACATCATGATAAATATTGGGCTTAAGGATTATGAGCAAACTTGATCAGTACATTAATACAGCGACACGGAATAACACTCATCGCAGTTATCAAATAGCGATTCTGCATTTTGAATCTGAATGGGGAGATTTTCTGCCTGCAATTGTCAACCAATGAATTAAAAAATATGCATCTTACCTTTCGTTTGATATAAGGTGAATGTTTGGTTTATTCTTATTTCTTGAGAGACCATGAATAGATCTTTCATTTTCTAAATATTTCAATTGTTCTTGAAATATGAAAACATCAAATATTGTTGTTGGATTGGCAGCACTTGCACAAGAATCTCGACTAAAGGTATTCCGCCTTCTGGTACAGGCTGGCGCTGATGGACTGCCTGCGGGCAAGATTGCCGAACTGGTCGGCATTGCGCCATCAGCTTTATCCTTTCATCTGAAAGAACTGAGTCATGCAAATATGATCAATGCCCAGCAAAGCGGGCGCTTTATCATTTATACCGCCAACTTCGTCTGCATGAATGAGGTTTTAGTCTTTCTGACTGAAAATTGCTGCGGTGGATTGCCCTGTATATCAGCCTTAGAGTCGTGCACTACTGATGCTGAACGATCTACATCATAAATGGGAGCCGCTATGACTAGCAAAATTTGGAAGGTATTGGTGCTGTGTACAGGTAATTCAGCCCGTAGCATTATGAGCGAGGCTGCAATTAACGTCTTGGGCAAAGGCCGTTTTCAGGCATACAGCGCAGGCAGTCAGCCTACAGGAAAAATTAATCCGTTTGCGATTGAACAAGCTCAAACTATTGGCTATGACACCACCAAAGTCCGCAGCAAAAGCTGGGATGAGTTTAGTCAGCCAGATTCACCGAAAATGGATATTGTAATCACCGTTTGCGACAGTGCTGCGGGTGAGTCCTGTCCGTTGTGGCTTGGTAGCCCATTAAAAATCCACTGGGGTTTTGAAGATCCCTCGCATGTACAAGGCAGCGATAAGGATAAACGCGCAGCTTTTTCACATACCTTTGGCTTGATCAAAGACCGTATGCAAAAACTGGTTGATCTACCGCTTGAGCAGTACAGCAAAGAAGAACTGTCACACAAACTGGATGAAATCGGACAGGACGCATAATGCAAAACATAACGTATAGCCGTCGTCTGGTTGCTGAGTTTCTGGGGACTGCATTTCTGCTCGCTGTGGTTGTGGGTTCAGGAATCATGGCAGACAAACTATCAGGCGGTAATGTTGGGTTGGTGCTATTGGCAAATGCACTGGCAACAGGTGCAGGTCTGTATGCCCTGATTCTGATTTTTGGCTCTATTTCTGGGGCGCACTTTAATCCAGTAGTGACGATTTCAGAGGTATTGCATAATCGTTTACCAGTTATTGAGGCAATTGGCTACATTGGGATACAGATCGTGGGTGCTGTTGTTGGGGTCATGGCAGTACATTTGATGTTTGATTTGCCGTTGATTTCCTTTTCAGAGCATATCCGTACTGGTGGGTCGCTGTGGTGGAGTGAATGTGTGGCCACCTTTGGGCTGCTTGCGGTCATCCTATCCACCTCCAAATACCGTCCAGAGATTACGCCTGCCGCAGTAGCGGCTTATATCACCTCAGCTTATTGGTTTACTTCCTCTACATCGTTTGCCAATCCTGCGGTCACTCTAGCGCGTTCGCTGACCAATACATTTGCGGGAATTAGACCTACAGATACAGTAGGTTTCATCGCGTCGCAGATTGTGGGAATGTTGATTGCTGTTGTGCTGTTTCGCTGGATACTGCAAAAGTAAAACAGCTAAATCTGACTCAAAAGCATTTGGTTTCTCTTATTAACAATTTCACATACAGCTTTCAAGTAGATCGCTGTAGAATGAGTTCTCATTTCAGTCGTACTTCACAATCGCACTCATGGCTTCGGTATCCCGCATCATAGTCCAGCTACTTTGTCTGCTCAGTTATATCTGGGTTTCGACAGGTGCCGCCAATGCGATGCAATTCCATGAGGCGAAAACGCTAGAGCCAAATGCACTGATTATTGTTGATGATGATAGTCACCGTCTGATCGTCCATCATCGGGGCTATCGGGACTCACATGAGCCTACAGCCAGTGATACACAGCGCATTCATAGCGATCATGTCATCAAGTTGAGATGTGCGCATCCAGAGTTCTCGGCATTAACTAGCCATGTGGAATTAGCGAAAGTTAAAATTGCAGCCGATGTGTTGCTTACCTATCTGCCACCACCAGTTTTTAACTACACTTCACTTGCACAAAAAATGCTTGTGGCACAACAGCCGCCACCCATAGCTTCACCGCCTTCAAGCCGTAATTCCTCGATTGCAATTGTTCAGTTAACCCAACTCCGAATTTAGTCACATCTCGCTCCACCATTCGTGTGGAGCGTCTTCTCGTATGAATGTTTGCGGCTATGCCGCGTATCTCAATTTCTTAAAATTTTATTCTAAAGGATAGTTATGTCTTTTATACGTCCCATGACGGGCGCAGCTACTATGCTGTTGCTCAGTGCAGCGCCTTATTTGAATGCTGCAGAAAATAATAACTTTACCGTGACAGATACCCAAATGCGTACACTGGGTATCGAACTCGTCGCGCTGAGTAATCAAACGAATGGTGTGAGTGCAAGTTTTCCCGCACAAGTCATCTTACCTCCACAGCAAGAAACGATTGTCAGTGCACCACTGGCAGGTTTAGTCAGTCGAATTCTCGTTCAAGAAAATCAACAAGTGACTAAGGGTACACCGCTACTGGTGCTCAGCAGTCCACAGCTCGGTGAGCAACAGCTCGCATTGATTCAAGCACAGAATCGCGTTCGTCTTGCAAGCTCAACAGCAAGTCGTGAACGCGCTTTGTTTAAAGAAGGAATTATCGCTGAACGGCGCGTCATCGAAGCGGACTCAGCTCTTCGTGATGCTCAAGCTGTTCTGCAGCAAGCCAAAATGACTCTGTCACTATCTGGTGTCAGTCCTTCCGCCCTCAGTCGCATGAGTAACAGTGGCGGAATCAGCAATGAACTCACGATCACCGCTCCGAGTGCAGCAACAATTATCAGTCTGTCAGCAAAACTTGGGCAACGTGTTACAGCAGCCGACCCACTCATGCAACTCGCCAAACTGGATACGTTATGGATGGATATACAGGTACCTAGTGGTGATACAGGTCGCTGGTCTGTTGGTCAGCAAGTCCAAATCGCTGGAGGCGGTTCAGGAACAATTCAGAGCATCAATCCATTTAGTCGAAATGGTCAAACCTCGCATGTTCGCGCCAAAGTCACGACTGGAACTTCGACTCTACGTTTAGGTGAGTTTGTTCAAGTGAAGCTACCTTTGGCTGCAAGTAACTCATGGGATATTCCAATCTCGGCAATTGCCCGTCAAGGTGAAAATGCGGTCGTTTTTGTGCGCGATAAGAATGCCTTCCATGCAGTCCCAATTAAGGTACTGACCAGTGCAGGACAGCGTGCCCAAATCAGCGGCGCACTTAAAGCGAGTGATCGTATCGCTTCGACAAGTGTGATCGCGCTGAAAGCAGCATGGCAAGGTATTGGCGGCGCGGAGGAATAAAGCCATGATCACACAATTGATCCAGTTTGCGCTCGCACAGCGCAGCTTTATTTTGATTCTAGCGGTCTTGCTATCGGGTATCGGTTGGTATTCGTTTAATCAGATTCCAATTGATGCTTTCCCTGATGTTGCCAGTCAGCAAGTTAAAATCATTCTTAAAGCGCCGGGTATGACCCCAGAAGAAGTAGAGAATCGTGTCGCTGTACCGATTGAAACCGAAATGCTTGGTATTCCAAAACAGGAAATGCTGCGTACTACAGTTAAATACGGCATCGTTGACATCACTTTAACTTTCAATGATGGCACTGACATTTACTGGGCGCGTCAGCAAGTTGCAGAGCGACTCACAGGCGTGATGTCAGAATTACCTGCTAGTGTAGAAGGGGGCATGGCACCCATCACCACACCACTAGGTGAGATGTTCCAATTCACAGTAGACAATCCCAACATGAGTCTCATGGAGCGAAAGTCTTTACTTGATTGGGTCATTCGTCCTGCGCTACGCACGGTGCCCGGCGTGGCTGATGTCAACGTGCTAGGCGGTGTATCGCGTAGTTATGAGGTTATTCCTGATCCTGTACGAATGGCTGCAGCAGGCATGACTCCTGATGTGCTCAAAGCAAAGATCGAAGCCAATAACCGTAATGACGGCGCTGGTCGCCTTACTGAGGGTGGTGAAGTTTTGCTGGTGCGCAGTGAAGGTAATATTTCCAGCATCGAAGACCTCAAAGCCATCGTCATCAAAGTTGATGGTGCAACTCCATTACGAGTCAGTGATGTAGCCGAAGTGAAAATTGGTGAAATGACGCGCAACGGTGTCGTCACTCAAGACGGCAAACACGAGGCAGTCGAAGGTCTGGTACTCGGTCTAGCTGGAGCCAATGCAAGACAAGTCGTTACAGGAGTCGAACAGAAGATTAAAGAGCTGACTCCGAGTCTGCCTAAAGGCACTCAGATCAAAGTTTTTTATAACCGTGCTGATTTGGTTAATAAAGCGGTGCATACCGTGACTAAATCGTTAGGTGAAGCCATTGTCTTAGTCTTAGTGTTGCTTGGCGTGTTTTTAGGGAATCTGCGTGCTGCAGTCACTGTCGCACTGATATTACCTTTATCGGCGTTATCAACCTTTATCCTCATGCGTCAAGTTGGCATGTCCGCCAACTTGATGAGCTTAGGTGGTCTTGCGATTGCGATTGGTATGCTCGTTGATGCGGCTGTGGTGGTGGTCGAAAATGTGGTTCAACAACTGGCACATGACCCATCCAAAGGTAAATTGCCGCGCCTGCATATCATCTATCGCGCCGTGCGAGAAGTTGCGGCTCCTGTTGTTACAGGGATGCTCATTATCATCATCGTGTTTTTGCCATTGCTTACGCTGCAAGGCATGGAGGGCAAATTCTTTGTACCTGTCGCGCTCACGATTGTATTTGCGCTCTTCAGTTCGTTGATTTTGTCGCTGACTGTGATTCCAGTATTAGCGTCGTTCCTTCTTAAATCCGTGTCGCATGAAGAACCTTGGCTGCCACGCCAACTTCTTCGTCTGTACACCCCGCTACTCGAAAAAGCCTTCCTCAATCAAAAGATTGTATTTTTCAGTGCAGCAATCATGCTTGTCCTTGCAGGTTTGGTGTACACGCAAGTCGGCAAAACCTTTATTCCTGCAATGGATGAAGGTGACATTGTCATGGGCATTGAAAAACTTCCATCAATTAGCCTAGAAGAATCTGCCGCTTTGGATTTAAAAATTCAACAGGCCGTGATGAAAGCTGTCCCCGAAGTCATTGGGGTGGTGGCTCGTGCAGGATCAGACGATATTGGACTAGACCCTATGGGATTGAATCAGACCGATACGTTTCTGATTTTGAAACCACGTAGTGAATGGCGGATGCAGACCAAAGATGAGCTACTTGCAGAGTTGCGCAAGGTACTCAATCAACTCCCCGGAACGACCTACAGCTTCACCATGCCGATTGAGATGCGAGTCTCCGAAATGATTATGGGCGTGCGTGGCGATCTGGCAGTGAAAATTTATGGCAGTGACTTGAATACATTGAACCGTCTAGCGACTGAAATATCCGAAGTCCTTAAAACTGTACAAGGGAATCAGGATGTTAATACGGCTGTCAATGATGGTGTTCAATACCTGAGTGTTACTGTGGATCGTTTAGCTGCTGGCCGCTTTGGATTGTCAGTAGAAGACGTTCAAGAGGCACTGCGTCTGGAAATTCAAGGTGTACAAGCTGGCAAGGTGTTGGAAGGCAATCGCCGCATTCCCATTCAGATTCGTGGTTCGGCAGACTTTCGTATGTCTCCCGGTGATTTTGCCAATCAGCGCATCATCACGCCATCAGGTGAGTCAGTTCCGCTCAGCAGTATTGCCACACTTCAACGTGTTGCTGGTCCAGTTAAAATTTCTCGTGAAATGGGCAGTCGTTATAGCGTGGTCGTTAGCAATGTTACGGGACGCGATCTCGTCGGTTTTGTTGAGGATGCCAAAACAGCGATTGCTGCAAAAGTCAAAATGCCCGAAGGCTATCGCGTGACGTTTGGTGGTGAGTTTGAAAATCAGCAACGGGCAGCAGCACGACTCGGCTTGGTTACACCAATCGCCTTATTGCTGATTTTTATGCTGCTGTTTTCTAGCTTCCGCTCGGTACGACAATCGCTATTGGTGCTGAGTAACATTCCGTTTGCTTTAGTGGGTGGGATCACCGCGTTGTGGGTGACTGGAGAATACCTGTCTGTACCTGCATCAGTTGGCTTTATTGCCTTACTCGGGATTGCCGTGCTGAACGGCGTGGTGATGGTGAGCTACTTTAATCAGCTTCATGCCGAAGGCATGCAGATTGATCTAGTTGTTCGTGAAGGTGCTAAACGTCGCTTACGACCTGTGCTGATGACGGCGGCGATTACTGCTTTTGGTCTGTTGCCATTGTTATTTGCGACAGGACCCGGATCAGAAATCCAGCGTCCACTTGCCATCGTGGTGATTGGCGGTCTCATCACAGCAACTGTGCTGACATTATTTATCTTACCTTTGCTGTATTCCCGTTTTGCTTTCAAGAAAGTCGTCCTAAAGGAGGCACATCATGACTGAAGTATGTCTTTATTTATTGGCCGCTCCTGAACTTGAGGAAAAGCTACTCGACCAATTACTCATGCACCCTCAGTTGCCTAATTTCGTCAGTCAGTCTGCCTCCAGTCATGGTGGTCATCTAAACGATCTGGATCAAAGTGAGCAGGTACTTGGTCGAGGTAATGCGGTACTCATTCAGGTACAACTCACACTGAATGATGCCAATGATCTCATCAACACGCTGCGTGGCGACTTTGCCAATAGCGGAGTGCTGTTTTGGGTGGTGCCAATTTTGACGAGAGGAGTGCTTTGATGAAACATGTTTATATGTTGATGTTCCCGCTCCTTCTGAGTCTAAATGCTTCGGCAGCGGAAACAGAAGTCTCCGTTCCTCAGTTATTACCAGAAGGATTAGCACGGCAGTTACTTGCCAATGATCCTGAAATCGCCAGCGCTGAAAGTACATTACGTGCGGCTCAGATAGGGGCTGAGCAACAGCGACTATCGCCTTATGACTGGGTTGCTCGTGGTACATATCAACGACGTGATTATCGTAATGGTATAGGTTCTAGCGGAAGTGCGAACTCCAATGAGTGGAATGTTGGGATTGAACGGACAGTGCGTTTACCAGCCAAAGTAAGTGCTGATCAAGCCAATAGCAATGCCACAAATGCACTGGCACTGCTTCAAGCGCAGCAAGCACGACGTCAGGCTGTTTCTGGTTTATTAGATGCTTGGTTTGATTGGCTTGATGCGGATGCTCGTAAATCACTACTACTACGTCAGCAGATCGCGGTTTCTGACAATGTCACTGCAGTACGCAAACGTGTACGCGGTGGTGATGCCGCTCAACTGGAACAACAACTTGCTATTGCAGAGTTGGCTACAGTTCAACGTCAGGTGAGTGAAGCGTCTTATCTTGCGTCAAGTAAACTCGCAAAATTGACCACGCGCTATCCAGCAAGCACCGTACTCACAGCAAGAGAACTGCCAGCACCTGTGCCAGTGAGAAATGATGCAACATGGTGGCAGTCGCAACAGCTTGAGAGCAATAATGCTGTAGAAGTGGCGCAAGCGCAGGTCGATATTGCTTCCGCCGAAGCACGTCGGGCGAGTGCTGATCGTCTACCTGATCCTACTTTCGGGGTGTTTACTGCCAGCGAAGCTTATGGTAATGAACGCATTATTGGACTTTCGGCTAGTATTCCACTGGGCAGTAAACGCCGTTCTTTAGAGGCTGAGCGTACACAGAACCAATTGGAAAGTGCTCGCCTCAATCGGGTATTGATTGAGCGCGAACAACGTGCGGCCAGTTTGAATCGCTACAACGCTGCGATTGGCGCTTTTGAACAATGGCAATTAGCGCAGAAAACTGCATCGCTTATGGCTGAAAATGCGAAGCTGACGCAAAAAGCGTATGCTTTGGGTGAAGGTGATATTCAGCAACTCCTCTTAGCGCGGCGTCAAGCTCTCTCTGCAGCGGAAGATGAATCAAATGCCGAGGTTACAGCACATCGCACTTATGCTGACCTGCTACTCAATGCACAACTGCTATGGCCTGACTGGTTGAACCCTAAAAGAGAGTAAACACTCAAGAAAAGAAAAAGCGGATAAATTTTTATCCGCTTTTTTTATTACATGATACTAACTAATTCTTTAATGAGCGTGCTGCGCCTCAGAATTATGCAATGCGCACTGGTGATTACTGCTACCTTGCTCGACTTGTAACGTACTGTGATGAATGGAGAATTTTTCGTTGAGTTCGGCTGTGATTTTGTCCAACACTGCATCACTAGGATAACCATCAGGCATCACTAAATGTACTGTGAGCGCGCTTTCAGTCGTACTCATCCCCCAAATGTGTAGGTCATGCAGCTCAGTCACACCGGCTTGCTGGCGCAGAAAGGCATCCACCGCAGTCACATCAATATGTGCTGGAACGGCATTGAGTGCCAATTGCACTGAATCACGCAATAAACCCCAAGTACCAATGACAATCACGGCCGTAATCACTAGACTGACTACTGGATCAAGCCAGTTCCAACCCGTCCAGATCATGATCAGACCTGATATGACAACGCCCAGTGAAACTACTGCGTCAGCCATCATATGCATATACGCGCCACGAATGTTGAGGTCGCCCTTGCTGCCTTTGACAAATAACCAAGCAGAAATACCATTAATTAAAATGCCGACCGCGGCAACAATCGTTACGGTCAAACCTGCAACCACTGGCGGATTAGAGAAGCGTAAAATTGCCTCCCAAGCAATTGCGCCACAAGCGACTAACAAGAACATGGCATTCGCCAACGCGGCTAAAATTGAAGTACTACGCATGCCATAGGTATAACGTTGGCTCGGCGCTTTTCTGGACAAAATGGCCGCACCCCATGCCAGTATCAGCCCTAGAACATCAGAAAGATTATGTCCTGCATCAGCCATCAATGCTGTTGAGTTTGCAACAAAGCCATAACCAAACTCAGTGATTACAAAGATCGTATTGAGGCTAATTGCAATCATAAACGCACGTCCAAAGCTTGTTGGTGCATGATTGTGACCAGCGTGACTATGCCCAGCATGGCTA
Organism: Moraxellaceae bacterium; assembly: GCA_025363155.1. Taxonomy (GTDB): domain Bacteria; phylum Pseudomonadota; class Gammaproteobacteria; order Pseudomonadales; family Moraxellaceae; genus Aquirhabdus. The sequence continues at coordinate 3,630 of JANYEL010000174.1, read as the reverse complement.
TGTTGAGCTTTATTTGCATGGTTGTGATTATGACCATCATGGTCATGGTTGTGCTGATGTGCCATTTAATCTAACTCCAAATGAGGTTCTTGAATGTGATCAAGCATGTCTGTAACCAAGCAAGAAATATGATGGTCTGCAGCTATATAAAAAATTTGTTTTCCCTGCCGTTCGGCTTTAACAATACGAGCGGCACGTAGCAGGCGAAGATGATGGCTAACCAAAGATTGGCTTAGGTTGAGGCTATTAGCGATGTCGTTTACTGCTACAGGCACTTTCAGACAAGTCAGCACAATGCGTAAACGTGTGACATCTCCCAATAAGCGGAACAAGTCTGCAAGTTCAGCTACGCTATTATCTGTACAAGTCGATTCCATTGTAATTCAACACATAAACATGTGTTCATATGTTAGTTTTTATATGTTTTAAAAGCAACCTCCTGATAAATACTTTCTTAGGCTTTAATAAAATGTTTAAAGATCGCTTGAAGGCATGGACTAGAGCTCCGAAATAATTCGGTTGCCCCAATTTTCATAGACTAATACTTCGGTTTTTTCTGATAAACTTTTAGGATGTGTCACATAAGCACAGATGTCGGCGAGGTCATGAATAAGTTCTTTATTCCATCGTCCTGATTTTTCAACTAAGGCATCCAAAATTAGATCAATATTATCGGTATCACTACTAGGTGCCAATCGTAAGACTAGCGTAGAAAGCCCGTGTTTATCCGTCAAATCTATTTCCAAAATTTTTGCGATGGTATCGCCAGCCAACGTAATCTCTGCACAGAAATAGCGACGCTTGGCACCACCTATAGATAAAAATGACTTCGGTTTATCATGAGAGAGCTCTGCCGTTCTCTCATTGATTTGCCAATTTTTGGTTTCTTGAATGTGTTTTAAAGCTATTCGGATATGCTTAAAGAAGTCCGATGGTTCTTCATTTGGGTCTGCTAAAGTTTTGAAATCCACTTTACGCGATTTATTTTTAGAATCTCCTTCAGTAAGCCCTAAACCTTCCTCTTCTTCTCCATTTTCAGCTCGTTTGGGCGACTTATTATGCTTCGGCTCAACGGTCACTTCATTGAAATGTCTTGATGGCTCAATAAGAGCGTTAAAGTGTAAGCGTCCCTTTGGAATATCCAAAACACGATGTTTAGTGTGGCCTGATGGTGTTTTTTTATCATCAATAATTTTACTGATATTGACTTTCTTTTTGTCGCTCGGGTCTTTCTCGGATTCCGAGCCCTTATTTTGTTCTGCTAGGTATTTGATATCTTCTGGATGTTCTATAACGACTTTCTTGTACTGAGTAGTTGTTGGAATCCTTGCTAAAGAGCTTATTTCAAAGATGAAATATTCTTGTTCATGAGAGCTTACAAAGCAATTGGTGGTGACATTTCTTAGCTCGAACGGTTTAAAGTCAAAAATCCAACGTTGGAACTTTTGTGTTGTCTTAAGATTTTCATTCTTTGATTGATAAATTGAACAAAAGCTTTTAGTTACGTCAGGATTGAGTAGCAGCCACGCTAGATATTGCTGGTGTGATTTTGTATCCAGTAGTTTGCGTGGATAATGTTTGCTGAGTTGGATGACGGCCTGTCCCTGAGAGAGATTGAGATTTGCCATAGGAAAAAGGCTCGACTCATAAAATGCACGACGGCTATTCTCAGCTGTTTTTAAGAACAGCACCCGCGCAAGTTCTAGCACTGGAAGCCAAAATATTTTATTTTCTAGTGTAATTTTGTAGATAAGCTGATTTTGACACTCACTTGAAAAATGAGTGTCATACAACATCGTTGGGACTTCCCTCATAGTCAACTTTTCCCATGATGCGATTGGGGGAAGCGAAAAATGAATGATCTCTTTTTGTTCAACTGAGATATTGCCTTTCCGATATATTCTGCCCAGTGCCAAGATAGGTAAAGTTTCGATAGCTAAGAATATGGTTTTGATTTCCTTGTTCGGCATTCTGAAAAAGGTAGCAATTTGCCAGCCATATTGCTCTGAGTGGAAGCAATTACCAAAAGCGATCAACTTTGCGTTGTTAGGGATGTTTAATAGGGTTGGATGAGTGGAACTCACTTATATATTTCCTTGGTTATTTTTGATGAAGTTGATCATATTCTCATCAACAAAATTTTTTCTAATACCGGCTCTTCTCAGGATATTCCACAAAGATAAGGATATATTCTTCAAGCGTAAGTCAGTGATTGTTGCTAAAATTCTACGTCTTTGGAACTGTTCGACGGTTTCACTATGCTCATCAATAAAAATTTTACTTTGATATAAGTTTTTGAAATGTTTATCAATATTAAAATTTGCATCAATATTTTTGATGAACCATGCTGTAGTCATACGTGTATCTAATAATTCTATATTTGTTTCTGTCCTCAGTTTAATGAGCATATTTAAAACTTGGAAGTCCCTTGCTGACCAATCTATGCGGTTATGATTTTGATTTGATTTCAGGCGTGCAGGTGAGTGAGTTTGTAGCCAGTTTCTATCATGCCGGTAAAGCCACATATAATTTCCTCCAGCATCACCGATCAGTCGTAACCATTTAATCCCTTTTTGGGGATTTTGGTGACAATTGTTAAGCCATTTCTGGCGTTCTTGTTGATGTTGTTTTGATGGTATTTCGACAACTGGATTAGATTTGGTGACTTCAATATCTGAGAGTTTAGAAATTTTTTCCAAAATGGTAGTAGGGCGAGATTCGTCGAAACTTTGCCATACCAACAAATGATGTAGAGGATGAAAAGCTTTACGTTGTTTTAAGAACAATAATCTAAGCCATTTATCTACGGGAGCTAAGGAAGGATCTAGTTTTTTTAGACCATCAATAGTCCAGTAGTTGGTAAGTTTTTCTGCGATCGCAGCATGATTTACCCGATGTCCCTTCACTAAACTGTTAAGTTCTGCAAGCTGATAGTAAAAAGTGCTGAACTGATGAAAATTAATATTATAGGTACGAGAAGAATTGAGTAGTTCAAAAAAATTACGGGATAACTGGAGCAATTTGAGTCGAAAGGCTTGTGCTTCGGGTACATTAATCAGACCAGTAATCTCTAGCTTTTCAGCGGGAACAAATGAAAATTTACTAGAAGGATGCTGTGGTACATCGGTGGTAAATAAAACTTGTTCATGAATAGGGCAAATAACCACGCCTGACATTTGCAGCGTCCTTTGCCAATAAACCTCGCCATATGTCTGTAATTGCTCAGCATAACATTGCTTACAAATGCGAAGATATTTGGGTGATGTGATTGAGGATGCTGAGATCCCGATACGAGTGTGAATATCATTGGCTTTATTGCTGCAAGCCGACTGAAGAATTTGCTTACATCGCTCAGGTGGTTCAAAAGCAAGATACGCAGGATATAAGGTGTGCTGTTGAATCCAATCTTGAGGGGTGAAGTGGTTTAAATGTTTGATCTGACCCCTGTCGAGTTTGAAGGACAGTTTTTTAAGAGAATGGTTATGCCGTTTGCAGCATAAAGTTGTTAAATGCTTCTGCTGGACTGATGTTACCTAATTTCGTATGCCTGCGCACTCGATTATAAAATATCTCGATCCATTCCACGATTTCACGCCTTGCCTCCTCTCTGGACTCGTATTGGGTTTGATG
>JANYEL010000173.1 GCA_025363155.1 Moraxellaceae bacterium | reverse complement strand
ATAATCTATTATTCATACAAGATTATATAAAGAACACACTCATAAAACATGGTCGAGACGACTCAAGAGTGATTATCTCTAATCAGACAATGAGCCATTCTACCATTAGTGCACACTTGTGCACTAATTATTTATACATTTCCGATGAAATGGTTGAGCATGAGTGTTGGAAGGTCAGTAATGAGTCCATCGACGTGCCATTTTTCTAGCTCTTTTGCGCGTTCTGGAGAGTTCACTGTCCAAATGCTGATGGGTAAGCCTGCATTTTTAATGGCTAAAACACTGGCTTCAGTTGTTAACTTGTCTGATAAACCTATTCGTGAACAACCGAGTGCTAAGGCTTGTTGTACTGGCGTTTCACCGTAGGGTAGTGCGTCTGAGATCGTGGAAGGTTCAAGCAGAAGTCCCGTCTTGAGTTGGTGTCTGCCTTCATTCCGACTTTGTTGGAGTGCCGCCAATATTCTGAGGTCAAATGATGTCACGGTGATACCAGCTATGTTTGACCAAGAGTTCAGTTCAACGATCAATTGATCGACGATTTTAATGACGGCCTCTTGATCATCAACCGCTTTGACTTCAACTTCGATGTGTTCGAAATGAATTAGTAAATCAAGTGTTTGCTGCAGCGTTGGAATGGGTTCTGATTGCTTCCAATATGCCCAACCATGACGATTGTCGAAGTGGTTGAGTTCTTGTTCACTGAGAGTTGATAATAAATCGGGTTTCCCAGCCGTCCGCTGTAATGTCGCATCATGCAGCACAGCGAGTTTTCCATCGCTCAGTAAGCGAACATCGAACTCAACCGCTTTAAGACCTAAATCAATAATATGCTGAAAGCCGCCTAATGTGTTTTCAGGGGCTTCGCCACGTGCGCCACGATGTCCGATCAGTTTCATATCTTTGCTTTCATATTGAGTCGTTCATATATTTGGATGTTCAACGTCAAAAGCAAATCCCTCCTAACCTCCCTTTCTCAAAGGGAGGAATTGCGCCCTCCTTAGAAAAAAGTAGAGCGGGTGAGGATTTTGCTTTTGATTTTATATGAACGTCTGTTTGCCCAAAATAGGCGTGAGTAAGGGCTCAACACCCTCAGCTCGAATCTCTTCAATAAAACCAAGCAAATCAACCGTTGGAATCAAATCAGGTTCATCTTCAATTGGCGTCATCATCGTGTCCCAATGACATGGAATAATCCATTTTGGTTTGACCAGTGCGACGACTTCTTTGACATAGTTTGGGCGATATTGACGACCGATAGCGCAGAGGCAAAGTACATCGACTTGAATGCCTTTCAATTCTTCAGGAATAAAGTCAGCAGAGTCGATATGCATGATTCGCAAATTACCCGTATTCACCACCCAGTTCAGCACCAAGCCATGTCTCAGGTCGCGCATGCGTGGTGGCCACGGTGGTGGCTCAGTGATGTCACCCGGCAATGGAATTCGTCCAAAGACTTTGCCGTGGATAGATGGCAAACCTCGAATTGTCCATGAACCACTTGCAATGTCTTCATGTCCACTGGTTTCAACCAATTGATGTTCAGGCAATCCAGCGGCACGTCCAACCATTGTCACAGCACGCGAGCCAATTAAACGTGCACCCGTTTGCTGGCAAAGCGTGGGTGAATCTAACACATGATCATAATGGGCATGACCAACCAACACATCATCCGCATGGGGAATGAGGCGTTTAATCAGTGGTGCGTTAGGAATGAGTTCTTTGGTTAGGGTTGTGCGAATGTTGGGGCGAGAAACATAAGGATCGAGGACTAAAGTACGTGAATCACTTTTAATCACAAAACCCGCAGTACCGAGATAGGTAAATTCAACGGCTTCACCACCACTTTGACCATGGCGGCCATGTGGTTGATACCAATCGGTATGTGGTGATTTAAGCCCAACCAAATGCTTCCATAATGCCATGATTCACGTGTCCTTTTTTTCGTCGGTTTTCATCACTTGATTAAGGTTTTTTACTCGTGTCTTGTCGAACCCACAACACTTCTTCACCGCCGTCATATCGAGCGATCACACGTGCAGCAACAAATAGCCAGTCCGATAAGCGATTCAAATAGTGCTGAGTGATACCTGAAATATCCTCATCACGGTTTTTTAAGGTGATGAGCAGTCGTTCTGCACGACGGCAAATGGCACGCGCTAGGTGTGCGTTTGCGGTCGGTACACTGCCAGCTGGAAGAATGAAATTCTTAAGCATGGGCAGGTTTTTATTCATTTCGTCAATTTCATGTTCTAAACGTGAGACATATTCAAGGGTGAGAATCCGATAATGTGGAATGCACAGCTCACCGCCTAAATCGAACAACTCATGTTGAATGCGGCTCAGGATTGGATCAATACTTTCACCTTGATTACGTTCTTTTAAACTGGCACGAAGCAAACCAAAAGCGCAATTAAGTTCATCGACTGTGCCGTAGGTGTCAACACGGAGATCGTCTTTGGAAACGCGTTGTCCATCACCGAGACCCGTTGTACCATCATCGCCTGTACGTGTATAAATTTTGCTGAGTCGGTGTCCCATATTCGGTGTTCCGTTTTGTGATTCGATTTAGGTTTTATTCGATTGAAGTTAATGGGTATATTTTTTTAATGCTGACGCACTGCAATGAATGATTTTGCAGTGTCCAGTTCTGTGGAGAGTATATACTTTCGATGAAGAACTCCAATGGCGAAAACGTAATAAATATGACTGACGAGAGAACATCTGTGGTTGATCCGCTTCTGAAATACAGAGAGCAGCATAAGAAGCGTTTGAGCTATATGCCGTGGCTTTATTGGCGTTTAAAACCAAAGAATCGAGTCTGGGCTGAGGAGTGGCAGCGTGAGTGGCAAGACTATTTGCAGTCCATGGAAACCGTTCGGATTGGCAAAGATTGTTTTATTTCACCTGATGCACATTTGTTTGCGGAGATTGGGCGCGAAATTGTAATCGGCGATGGTTCTTTTATCGCAGCGGATTGTGTCATTCATGGTCCCGTGACTTTGGGACAGAAAGTCGCAATTAATCATCATTCAACACTAGACGGTGGGCGAGCAGGCATTCATCTTGCTGATGAAGCGCGTTTGGCAGCATATTGTCATCTGTATGCGTTTAACCATGGCATGAAGATCGATCAAACGATTCACGAGCAAGCGGTGACATCTGAGGGCATTTATATTGGTCGTGATGTGTGGTTGGGTGCGAATGTCGGTGTGGTGGATGGCGTGAGGATCGATGATTTTTCGGTGGTAGGAATGGACAGTGTGGTTACAAAAAGCGTAAATAGTTACGCTATTGTTGCTGGAAATCCTGCGCGCATAATCGGAGACCGTCGGGATAACAAGTAAGATCCCAATCAATAAAAATTAAATTTCTACTCACAGAACGTCAATAACAAAGTGTCAATGATTAAACTTAAAAGGAATCGTATCGATGACTTCACTGCATATCTTTGCGCCACTTTTACATACATTATGGTTTTTGGTTCCTATTCTGATCCTAGGAGTTCTTTTCAAATCACCGTGGTCTAATTGGACAATGGGTGAGTTTGTCATTAATAAAAGCATTAAAAGAAATTTAGATCCACAGAAATTCTATCTACTCCAAAATGTGACTATTCCTTGTGATGAGGGACTGACCCCTGCTGAAAAATAAGGACGAAATTTTAAGAGATATAATTCAGTCAAAAGGAGTTACATCTCATGCGTCAAAGATACAGTCCAGAGTTCAAAGCCGAAGCGGTTAAGTTAGTTCTTGAGCAAGAACAAACCCTG